>NZ_JBHYHC010000045.1:27581-71179 GCF_042738955.1 Umezawaea sp. NPDC059074 | reverse complement strand
GTGGAAAGCTTGCCGCCCGACAAATTTTAAGGGGCAAAACCCCCGAGTAAAATCGGCCACGTTCCGTGGTCTGCGCGCGCCGGTGTCGTCGTGGTCACCAGCTGGCTGTCAGCACCATCGTGGTCACCAGCTGGGCCGCCGATCCTGTCGTGGCCACCAAGCCTCGGCGCCACTCTTGTTCCCGGTCACCAACTGGCTGCCAGCACCATCGCGGTCACCAGCTGGGCCGCCGGTCCCGTCGTGGCCACCAAGCCCCGGCGCCACTCTTGTCCCGGTCACCAACCGGCCCACCGATCCCCTCTCGCCACCAAGCCTCGGGTCACCCTCGTCGCAGTCACCAACTGACCTGCCGGTCCCGTCATGGCAGGCGGCGTTGTCCCGCTGTCCCGTTGTTTCCGGCGGGTGGGCGGGTTCGCGCGTAGGATTCAGTTCTCGTGCGGTTCATCGAGGGGCATCACCCCAGCTACGACCTGACCTATGACGACGTCTTCCTGGTTCCCGGCCGTTCTGCCGTGGAGTCCCGGTTCGGGGTCGATCTGGCCACTTCCGACAACACCGGGGCGACCATCCCCGTCGTGGTGGCGAACATGACCGCTGTCGCCGGGCGGCGGATGGCTGAGACCATGGCTCGGCGCGGTGGGCTGGTGGTGTTGCCGCAGGACGTCGCGCCCGACGTCGTGGCCGGGATCGTGGCGTGGGTGAAAGCGCGGCACACGGTGTGGGACACGCCGTTGGTGCTCAAGCCCGGTGATTCCGTGGCCGACGCGCTTGACCTGCTGCCCAAGCGGGCTCATGGGGCTGTGGTCGTCGTGGATGACGACGGGCGGCCGGTGGGTGTTGTTGACGAGGCCGCGTGTTCTGGGGTGGATCGGTTCACGCGGTTGTCCGAGGTGGTCGACGAGAACGTGTTGACGCTTCCGCTCGACACCGCTCCGCGGGAGGTGTTCGACCACCTCAACGGGCGGACGCAGAAGGTCGCGCTGGGGGTTGACCAGGATCGTCGGCTGGTCGGGGTGTTGACCGCTCTTGGTGCGTTGCGGGCCGAGGTGTACCAGCCCGCGCTGGACGCTGACGGGTGTTTGCGGGTCGCCGCTGCCGTTGGGGTCAACGGGGACGTGGGGGCCAAGGCGGCCGAGCTGCTGAAGGCCGGGGTGGACACGCTGGTCGTGGACACGGCCCATGGGCACCAGGAGAAGATGCTGACCGCGCTCCAGGCCGTGCGGCGGGTTGGGCCTGCCGTGCCCGTCGTGGCGGGGAACGTGGTGACCGCCGAAGGTGTCCGGGACCTCGTCGAGGCCGGGGCGGACATCGTGAAGGTCGGTGTCGGGCCCGGTGCGATGTGCACCACGCGGATGATGACCGGGGTCGGGCGGCCGCAGTTCTCGGCCGTCGCCGAGTGCGCCGCCGAGGCTCGGCGGCTCGGCAAGCACGTGTGGGCCGACGGTGGGGTGCGGCACCCGCGGGACGTGGCGTTGGCGTTGGCCGCCGGGGCCGCGAACGTGATGGTCGGGTCGTGGTTCGCCGGCACCTACGAGTCGCCTGGTGACCTGCGTCGTGACGAGTCCGGGCGGCTGTACAAGGAGTCGTTCGGCATGGCGTCGAAGCGGGCCGTCAGTGCGCGCACCCGGACCGACAACGCGTTCGACCGGGCGCGCAAGGGGCTGTTCGAGGAGGGGATCTCGACCTCGCGGATGTGGCTCGACCCCGTGCGGCCCAGCGTCGAGGACCTGCTGGACGCCATCACGTCCGGGGTGCGGTCGTCGTGCACGTACGCGGGGGCCGAGAACCTGGAGGCGTTCCACGAGCGTGCGGTGCTCGGGGTGCAGTCGGCGGCCGGGTTCGCGGAGGGGCGGCCGTTGCCCGGTGGCTGGTAACCGGACATACCTCGGAAACTGAAAAGTGGGTTGTCCCACTGATTTAGGCTGGGCCGCGTGGACGAAGCGGTAGAGGTAGCGGACCTCGTGAAGGTCTACAAGGCGGGCCAGAAACCCGCCGTGGACGGACTGAGCTTCACCGTGCCGCCCGGCGAGGTGTTCGGCCTGCTCGGGCCGAACGGCGCGGGCAAGACGACCACGGTCGGCGTGCTGACCACCAGGGTGCGGCTCACGTCGGGTCGCGCCCTGGTGTGCGGGGTCGACGTGACCGCCGACTCGCAGCGCGCCCGGCAACTGCTGGCCGTCGTGCCGCAGCGCAACAACCTGGACCGGACCCTCAACGCCCGGCAGAACCTGCTGTTCCACGCCGCCTACCACGGCATCGGCCGGGCGGAGCGGGTGCGGCTGGCGGACGGGATCCTGGCCAAGATGGGCCTCCAGGACCACGCGAAGGCGCTGGTCGACACGCTGTCCGGCGGCCAGGCGCAGCGGTTGATGATCGCGCGGGCCCTGATGCACCGGCCGAAGGTGCTGTTCCTGGACGAGCCGTCGACCGGGCTCGACCCGCAGGCCCGGCTGTTCGTCCACGACCGGGTCGCGGCGCTGCGGGACGAGGGCGTGACGATCGTGCTGACCACGCACGACATGGACGAGGCCGCGAAGCTGTGCGACCGGGTCGGCATCGTCGACCACGGCAAGCTGCTCGCGCTCGACAGCCCGGAGAAGCTGACGTCGTCGCTGCCCGGCAGCACCACGATCAGCGTCACCGCCAGTCCGGTCGGGACCGACCCGGCGGCGGTCACGGCCGCGCTGTCCGACCTGGACGGTGTCGTGCGGGTCGAGGAGGTCGCGGGCAGCGGCGTGTTCCGCGTCTACGCCGACACCACGGCCGCCGTCGCGCTGCCCGCCGTGCTCCGCACGATGGAGGGCCTGGGCGTGGAGGTCAGCGACCTGGCCATCGGCAAACCGAGCCTCGAGGACGTGTTCATCCAGATGACGGGCAGGGAACTCCGATGAGCGCCACCCCGACGGCGGTCTCGCTCCGCACGTTCCGCGCGATCCTGTGGCGGGACGTGTTCGTCACCGGCAGCGAACTGCCCAGCTTCCTGGCGCAGGTGCTGATCCAGCCGTTCTTCATCCTGTTCATCTTCGGCAAGGTCCTCGGCGACATCGGGTTCGTGCAGGGGAACTTCGCCGCCGTGCTGCTGCCCGGCATCGTCGCCATGAACGGCTTCCTGGGCGCGTTGCAGAACACGACGCTGCCGCTGGTGCTGGACTTCTCCTGGACCCGCGAGATCGAGGACCGGCTGCTCGCGCCCATCCCGATCCCGCTGGTCGCGGTCGAGAAGATGGTGTTCGGCGGCCTGCGCGGGCTGCTGGCGGCGGTGCTGATGGTGCCGATCGGGTTCCTCCTGCTCGACGTGACGTGGCCGGTCGGCGGGCTCGCGATGGCGTTCCTGGTGATCTGCCTCGGCTCGCTCGCGGGCGCGGCGGTCGGCATGGTGATCGGCACGTCCGTGTCGCCGCGCCGGATCAACATCATGTTCGCGGTCATCCTCACGCCGCTGCTGTTCACCGGCTCCGCGCAGTTCCCGTGGTCGTCGCTGGAGCACCTGCGCTGGTTCCAGGTCGTGTGCGCGCTCAACCCGCTCACCTACGTCAGCGAGGGCATGCGGGCCGTGCTCGCGCCCGAGGTGCCGCACATCCCGCTGGGCGTGTGCCTGCTGGTGATCGTGGCGTCCATCGCGGGCTTCGGGGCGCTGGGCATGAAGGGTTTTATGCGCCGCGCGCTGGACTAGAAATCGTGGGTAGAATTTCCCATCCAATTGTCGGCGCACCCGGCGTACGTTGTTCTCCATCGGGGACCACCACGTGCCACTCAGGGGTGTCATCGTGCTCGAAGTCGAACTCGACATCTTATCCGGAATGCCCAACCCGACCTGGATCCTCTCCGCCGACCACGAGCGGGAACTGCTCGACCGCCTCGCGGCCGATCCCACTCAGCTCTCCCCCGCCGCCACCGCCGACGAGCAGTTCAGCCTCGGCTACCGCGGCCTCCTCGTCCGCACGGTCAAGTCCGACGGGGAGCCCCAGACCCTCTCGCTGCCCCAGGAGTTCCGCCTCGGCAGCAAGCCCGCCGCCGAGTCCTCCGCCCAGTGGCTCCTGGGCACCTCGGACGGCTACCGCGACAGCGGCGTGACCGACGTGCTGCGCGAAGCCGCCACCGAGGGCATCGCGCGGATCGACGACCGGACCCTCGACCCCACCCAGCCGGCGCCTGGGTTCGGGGGCAGCGCGCGGGAGGCCGAAGAGGCTCCTGACAGCCCGAACGAGGACTCCACCAGGGGCGCGACCTGGTGGGCGTGCGGGTCGAACTACTTCAGCGCCAACGCGGACGTGTTCAACCGGCCCGAGAACGTCACGCGGAACAACTGCTACTGCTTCGCCAGCAACCACCTCGCGGGCGTGCGCTACGCCCTGCCCGGCAGGCGCGGCGGGCGGCCGGCGACGTCCATCCAGTGCGGCGGCGTGACCGACGGGCTGCGCGCGGACGGGTGGCAGGACGGCTGCCAGACCAACGGCCTGACGATCGTGCTGGTCATCTGGCCCGGCGTCGACTACCACTTCTACCGCCTGGTGACCGGCGGCCCGAACTGGTGGTGGGGCCACAAGCCGGGCGGCACCCCGGCGAAGTACACCGACGACTGCGGCCACGCGATCTACCAGGAGAACGGCACGGGATACGCGCCGAACAACATCTGCCGCGGCAACTACACCAATTTTTGCGGGTACTTCTACCAGAACAACAGCACCGCGTTCGTGGCGTAGGAGAATGCCATCGACGCTCGACGGGGATTAATCGGAGCACTGCTCGTGTTCCTCGCTTCCGCTTGTGGTTCGACGCCTTCCGGAGAGGACAAGACCGTGTCGGGAACCGTTGCGGTCGAGCTCGACGTCTTCTCCGGGAGGCCGAACCCGACGTGGACGCTGGCCGAGCCGGAGGCGACCGCGTACCGGGAGAAGGTGGGCGGCCTGCCGGGGGCGTCGTCGGGTCAGGTGGCGAACAACCTGGGCTACCGCGGGTTCGTCGTGCGGACGGGTGACGAGGTCGTCGTCGTCCAACGGGGAGTCGTGCGCAAGACCAAGGGCTCGACCACCGAGTACGCGTCGGACCCGAACCGGGACCTCGAACGGTGGCTGCTCCGGTCGGGCCGGTCGTCCGTGGAACCCGAGGTGCTCACGTCGGTGGAGCGCGAGATCGGCTAGCCGTTGCGCAGGCGGCAGACGTGGTCGGCGAAGCGGACGGCGGCCGGGTTGAGGTCGCTGGTCGGCAGCGCCAGGACGGCGTGCCGGGCGAAGTCGACGTCGGCCACGTCGAGGAGCCGCAGCCTGCTGTCGGCGCGGGTCAGGATCGGGTAGTCCAGGCCCGCCGGGACGAACCCGATGCCCAGGCCCGCGTCGACCAGTTCGAGGAACAGCAGCCACTCGTTGACCTCGCACACGATCCGCCGCGGCACCCCGGCCGCGGCGAACGTGGCGTCGTTGACGATCCGCGCCCCCCAGTGCTCGTGGACCTCCACGAACCGCTCGTCCGCCAAGTCCGCCAGCACGACCTCCGGCAGCGCCGCGAGCCGGTGGTCGGCGCGGCACGCGAGCAGCAGCGGCTCGCTGGCCAGCGGGACCAGCCGCACCCGGCCCACCGCCTCCGGCACCGTCGCGGCGATGGCGCAGTCCAGCTCGCCCGCCGCGACCATCTCGAGCATCGTCAGGACGGGCGCCTGGAGGAGGCGCACGTCCACGCCGGGGTGCAGTGCGGTGAAGCTCGCCAGGTACTCCACGAACGGCACCAGGTGCTGCGCGGCCTGGATGACGCCGACCCGCAGCGAGCCGGTCACCACGTCGGTCACCTCGTGCACGGCGCGCGCCGCTTCGGCGGCGGTCGCGACCGTGCGCCGGGCGGGCCCGACGAGCGCCTCCCCCGCCGCGGTCAACCGCACCGGCCGCGTGCCGCGCACGTACAGCTCCGTGCCCAGTTCCCGTTCGAGCGCGGCGATCGAATAGGACAGTCCCGACTGGACGATGTGCTCCCGGCGGGCGGCGCGGATCAGGCCGCGCTCCTCCGCGAGGGCGAGGAAGTGCCGGAGCTGGCGGAGTTCCACGACGAGGACCGATCTGCCGGACAGATGGAAGACATCTGATCCTACTGCGCCCCAGCAGCATCCGACCGGCGCGACGGGGACGTTCCAGTGGTGAAGGCTCCACCTCGGAGTCCCGACCCAGGACGGGAACCATGACAACCCCACTGCTCCGCGTTCGGCACCGGACCGGCTTCTGGCTGGTCACCGCCGCGTACGCGGCCCTCATGGCGTTCGGCACCGTGCCGATGCCGCTCTGGCCGCTCTACCACCTCAGCGCGCCCGAGGTGACCACGGCGTTCGCCGTGTCGGTCGTCGGAACGGCCGTCAGCCTCCACTTCGGCGGCCACCTGTCCGACCGGCTCGGCCGCCGCCGGGTGATCGTCCCGGCGCTCCTGCTCGGCGTGGCGGCCGCCGCGGTCATGGCCGCGTGGCGGGACCTGCCGGGGCTGCTCCTCGGCCGGGTGCTGGCCGGGATGGCCGTCGGGCTGGCGGCGTCGACCGCGACCAGCTACCTGACCGACCTGCACCAGGCCGCCCACCCCGGCCTCGTCGGATCGCGGGTGCCCGCCACGGTCGCGACCGCCGCCAACCTCGGCGGGCTCGCCCTCGGCCCGCTGGTCGCGGGCGCTCTCGCCGAGTGGGCGCCGTTCCCGCTGGTCACGCCGTACGTGGTGGCGGGTGTGGTGATGGCGGTGGCCGTGGTGGCCATCGCCGTGACCCCGGAAACGGTGGACCGGCTGGCCGTCGTCGAGGCGCCGAAGTTCCATCTGCTGGCCGGCAAGCGCGGGGTGTTCGCGGGCGCGGCGGCGGTCGGGTTCTGCTCGTTCGGCGTCTTCGGGATCTTCGGCGGGCTCGGCGCGCTGATCGTCCGCGGCGAACTCCACATCGCGTCGCCGTGGGTGTGGGGCGTGGCGGCGACGACCGTGCTCGGCGTGTCGGCCGTGGCCCAGTTCGCCGTCCCGGCCGCGCGGATGTTCCCGGTCGGCCTGGTCTGCACGCCCGTCGGCCTCGCGCTCGTCGTGCTGGCGATGCGCTACCCGTCGCTGGCGCTGTACCTGCTGGGCGCGGCGCTGTCCGGCGCGGGCGCGGGCCTGCTGTTCAAGGCGGCGCTCAGCGGGGCGATGGCGGCCGCCGAACCCGCCGCCCGCGCGGGGGTGCTCTCGGTGTTCTTCATCGTCGCCTACCTCGGCATGGGGCTGCCGCCGGTGCTGCTGGCCCTCACGTCCGCGGTGCTCGACGACCGGATCGGGCTGACCCTGTTCGGCGCGGTCCTCGCCGGGGCCGCCGTCCTGGCCGCCCGCAGGCAGACCGCCGCGGCGTGACGTGGGGGCGTCCACCTCGGTGGACGCCCCCTCCCGTCAGCCCGTCAGCTCGAGTAGTCCTCCAGCATCTCGGTGACCAGGGCGGCGATCGGCGACCGCTCCGACCGGGTCAGCGTGACGTGGGCGAACAGCGGGTGCCCCTTGAGCTTCTCGATCACCGCTGCGACGCCGTCGTGCCTGCCGACGCGCAGGTTGTCGCGCTGCGCCACGTCGTGGGTGAGGACCACCCGCGAGTTCGTGCCCAGCCTCGACAGCACGGTCAGCAGGACGTTGCGCTCCAACGACTGCGCCTCGTCCACGATCACGTACGAGTCGTGCAGCGACCGGCCGCGGATGTGGGTCAGCGGCAGGACCTCCAGCATGCCCCGGTCCATGATCTCCTCGACCACGTCCTGGCTGACCAGCGCGCCGAGGGTGTCGAACACCGCCTGCGCCCAGGGCTGCATCTTCTCGTTCTCGGAACCGGGCAGGTAGCCCAGGTCCTGACCGCCCACGGCGTACAGCGGCCGGAACACCACGACCTTGCGGTGGTGCTGGCGCTCCATCACCGCCTCCAGGCCCGCGCACAGCGCGAGCGCCGACTTCCCCGTCCCGGCCCGTCCGCCCAGCGAGACGATGCCGATGTCGGGGTCCAGCAGCAGGTCCAGGGCGATCCGCTGCTCGGCGGACCGGCCGTGCACGCCGAACGCCTCGCGATCACCCCTGACCAGCCTGATCTGCTTGTCCGGCGTCACGCGGGCGAGCGCGCTCGACGACCCCGCCAGCAGGCGCAGCCCGCTGTGGCAGGGCAGTTCCGCCACGTCGGCCAGGTCGTGCAGCGCCGGGTCGATCGTGCTGTCCCGGAAGAGCGCGTCCACGACCTCCTGGTCGACGTCCACGTCCGACATGCCGTTGTAGCCGGACAGGGTGACGTCGTGGGCTCGGTACTCGTCCGCGGCGAGCCCGCAGGCGCCCGCCTTCACGCGCAGGGGCATGTCCTTGGTCACGAGGGTGACCGAACGCCCCTCGGCGGCCAGGTTCAGCGCGCACGCGAGGATGCGGGCGTCGTTGGAGTCGGTGCGGAAACCGGCGGGCAACACCTCCGGATCGGTGTGGTTGAGCTCGACGTGCAGGGTTCCACCGACATCGCCGATCGGCACCGGGGAGTCCAGGCGACCATGCCGCAAACGGAGGTCGTCGAGCAGTCGCAGCGCTTCCCTGGCGAACCAGCCCAGTTCGGGGTGGTTGCGCTTGCCCTCCAGCTCGCTGATCACCACGAGCGGGAGCACGACCTCGTGCTCCGCGAACCTCGTGGTCGCCATCGGGTCGGAGAGCAGGACCGACGTGTCCACCACGAACGTGCGGGTGGCAGGCGCGTCGCCGTCCGGGGAAGTAGTGCGCGATGAGCCTGAGGAACGGCTCGCGGGTCGTCGTGCGTTCACGGCAACTCCCTCACGAACGCGGCACCCGCGTCCGTCCCTCGCTGGGCCAGGCACCAACCCCGATCGATCGACCGCCCAACGTTCAGGCGTGCCGACCGCGAGAGCCGGGTGCCGGCCCCCTCGCGCTAAATGCCACGATCAGGGCCTCCCTGCGCGGTCCGCAGTGGTCGCGTCCCGCCAGTTCGAAAGTTACCTGCGAAAGTGCCCCGTGTGCAGGGAGCCACACAGGTGATTCGTGAATTCCCCTTCCGCGCGCCGAACGGCACCTGATCGGCGCAACGGGTGACCACGGGGACGAACCGGCCTCCGATCGGCCTATCCCGACTGGCGTTCGCGCAGCTCAGAGTGCAGATGGTCACCGATGCCGCAGTGATCACGCCGAGTCACGGGGCAGCCAGGACACCCCGGTCTCGACTTCTTCCCGCAACATCTCCGGAACCAGAGGTTCATCGAGGACTGTCCGATATCTGTCCGCGAGCGACACGCCCGGCCCCCTGGCGTCCAGGAAGGCCCGCACGAGCCGCACCCCCTCGACGTAGGTCGTCGTGTACGCGCGCCACAGCGGGTCGGCCAGGAACCGCACCATCTGCCGCGCCCGGCGCTCCGGGACGAGCAGCCAGCGGCACAGGTAGGCGATGACGTCGGCCTCGTCCGCGCGCTGGTCGTGCAGCATCAGGGCGGCGTCCTGCCGGACGGCGGCGAGGCCCGCGGTGGCCAGCTCGACCCGTTCCGCCAGCGGGCCGTCCATCCGCAGCCCGAGGTCGCGCATGATGTCCTCGGTCCACGCCCCCCACCCGCGCCCGACGACGGCGTGCAGGCCCAGGTCGGCCATGCCCTCGGCCATCAGGCACTGCGGGGTGTTGATCAGGAAGATCGACTGCTCGGCGAGGCCGCGGCGGGCGACCAGGCCCAGGTCCTTGCGGCAGTGCTCGGTGTGGTGGCCGGGGTAGGACTCGTGGGCGACCAGGTGCGGCAGGTTCGACATGCGGTGCCCGAGGTCGGCGTTGATCGCCACGACCGACCGGAAGCCGCCGACGTAGTAGTTGAACCCGCTCCACGGCTTGTCGCGGACGATCCGGTACTCCACGACCTCCTCGTCCGGCAGCCCGAACAGCCCGCGCGTGCGGTCGCGCAGGGCGCTGGACAGGGCGTTCACGCAGCCCTCCAGCCGCTTGAGCGGCACCTCGTCGAGCGCGCGGAACTCCGACAGCCGGAAGGCCAGCGACCCCGGCCCCGGCAGCAGGTCGTCGAGCTGGGCGTGGGCGTTGCGGTAGGTCTCCGGGTTGCCCGGCCGGATGCGCACCTGGAAGTACGCGGCCACCTCGTCGACGTAGCCGACGCGCACGCCCGCCAGCTTGCGGGCGGTGCACTCCAGCGCGACCAGGTGGGCGTCCAGGAACCGGCGGCGGTCCTCGGCGAGGTCCGCGCCGACCAGTTCACGGCGCAGCAGGCCCGCCCGCGCGGCCAGCGCGGTCGGGTGCGGCGTCGGCTCGTTGTCCACCTGGCGGCGCAGCGCCGGGTCGCCGGTGAACGAGTCCACGAGCCCCGGCGACAGGCGGCCGAGCCTCAGCCCGAGCGCCTGGTACTCGCGCACCACCTGGTTGGCGTCCATGAGCAGGGGAGCTTACGAGGCCCACGGCGGTTACCACGGCATCGCACCGGCAACGAACCGGACGGGTCCTAGGAGCCGAAGCGGCGGTGCCGGATCGCGTAGTCGCGCAGGGCGCGCAGGAAGTCCGTGCGGCGGAACGCGGGCCAGTAGGCCTCGCAGAACCAGAACTCCGAGTGCGCGGACTGCCACAGCATGAAACCGGACAGCCGCTGCTCCCCCGACGTCCTGATGAGCAGGTCCGGGTCGGGCTGGCCGGACGTGTACAGGTGCTCGGCGATGTGGTCGACGTCGAGGACCTCGGCCAGCTCCTCGATCGTGCCGCCGCTCTCCGCGTGCTGCTGGAGCAGCTTCCGGACCGCGTCGGCGATCTCCTGCCTGCCGCCGTAGCCGACGGCGACGTTGACCTCCAGGCCCGTGCGGCCGGTGGTGCGCAGCGCCGCGGCGGACAGCCGGGCGGCGGTCTCCGTCGGCAGCATGTCCAGCGCGCCGACATGCCTGACGCGCCACGGGTTCCCCGGCTCGGCCAGCTCGTCGACGATGTCCGCGATGATGTCGAGCAGCGGCCCCAGTTCCTCGATCGGACGGTCCAGGTTGTCCGTCGACAAGAGCCAGAGCGTCACGACCTCGACGTCGGCCTCGCGGCACCACCGCAGCAGGTCGAGGATCTTGCGCGCGCCCTCGCGGTGGCCGTGCGCGACGTCGGTGAAGCCCGCTTCCTTGGCCCACCGCCGATTGCCGTCCAGCACGACGCCGACGTGGCGTGGACGCTGCTTGCCGTCGAGCCACCGGTTCAACCGGTACTCGTAGACCCGGAAAAAGACATCCCTGACGCGCTTGCGAAGCCCCACGACCGAAGAGCCTACGCCGCGTGAGCCGGGTCACCGAGGCCGCGTGAACTTCACCGCACGACCACTGCGGCGCAACCTACGGTGCCGTAACCTCGGACGGGTGACCTCAACGACGCACCCCCGGCAGCCTGTTCCGGCGCTGCGGCCCCGAATGCGCGGGTGGCTGCACGTCTGGTCCTTCTACATCTCGCTCGCGACCGGCGCCACGCTCATCGCCCTGGCCGCCGCCACCGTCTCCGGCAAGGCGGCGCTGGCGACGTCGATCTACGGCGCCACGGTCCTCGGCCTGTTCGGCATCAGCGCCCTCTACCACCGCGTCAACTGGGTCAGCGTCAGCGCCAGGACGTGGATGAAGCGCCTCGACCACTCGATGATCTTCGTCTTCATCGCGGGCACCTACACCCCGTTCGCCTTGCTGGCGATGCCCCCGGACACCGGAAACGTCGTGCTCGCGGTGGTCTGGATCGGCGCCGTCAGCGGCGTGGCCCTCAAACTCATCTGGCCGCACGCCCCCAAGTGGGTGGGCGTCCCGATGTACATCGCCCTGGGCTGGGTAGCGGTCTTCGTCCTCCCGGACATCATGCACCACGCGGGCGTGGCGGCCCTCGTCCTCGTGATCGTCGGCGGCCTGCTCTACACGGTGGGCGGCGTCTTCTACGGCATCCGCTGGCCCAACCCCTGGCCGGGCGTCTTCGGCTTCCACGAGGTCTTCCACGCCGCCACCGTCGTCGCGGCCCTGTGCCACTACATCGCCATTTGGTTCGCGATCTACTCCGGCTGACCCGTCACGAGACGTCGAGTTCGTAGCGGCTGACCATCGTGTCGCCGGAGAGCTTGTCGCCTCGGTGTTCGAAGCCCGCCTTCTCGTAGTACGCGCACAACGCCGTGTTCGTGGCGACGCAGTCCAACCGCAGTGAGCGTCTGCCGAAGCGCCTGGTCACGTCGGCCGCCCACGCCAGCACGGTCGCGCCCAGGCCTGGGGTGGTGCGGCGGGTGGCTAGGCGGTGGACGTAGCCAGCTTGGCCGCCGAGGTCGTCCCAGAGCGGGTCGGACCAGGTGAGGGTGGCTGTGCCGCTGATGGTGCCGTCGACCAGGGCCAGCCAGGTTTCCGTGCGGGCGATGGACTGTTCCAGGGCCGCCGGGGTGAAGTGGCGTGGCCACTGGTCCACGCCTCGGGCGTGGAGCCACGCCGAGGCTTCCTCCAGGATCGCCACGACCTCGTGCAACTGGTCCCGCCTCGCCGGGCGCAGGACGACCCGCGCCGCCGATCGGCCCCCAGACCGATCAGCGGTTCCTTCCCATCCCCCTGGCCTCACCCCTGGAGTGTGGACCAGACCACTCGGTTTCCGGTGCCCCACTTGGGGAACGCTTGAGGTGGGGCCAGGGGGTGTTCATCCTTGCCGTCAGCCGAGGTTCGGGCCTTCGGCCCGCAGGTCGTCGACCTTCGACATCGCCTCGCGCAGCTCGCCCAACCAGGTGTCGGCGTGCTCGCCCACCAAGCGCACGGCCCACGCCAGTGCTTCCGAGCGGGAGCGTGCGACACCTGCCGCGACGAGCGTGTCGAGGACCTTGCGCTCCGGCTGCCTGAGCCTCGTCATGACCGGCACGGACAGCGTGGTGAACAGCTCCTCGGTGCCGCCCAGCCGCGCGCCCCAGGCGACCTTGCGGCCGTAGCGGTGCTCGGCCTGCCGGGCGATCTCGATGCGCTCGTCCCTGGTCTGCTCGCGGTACCGGCTGATCCGGCCAGACTCGGCGGCCGACCGCGCCGCGTCGTCGGCGAACTCGCCCTCCAGGTCCGGGAGCGTGCCGACGACGAGGATCTCCTCGCGGTCGACGACCACCTCCGGCGCACCGGTGAACCAGCCGTCCGGCAGCCGCCCGCTGAACCACGCCGCCGCGTCGTCGGCCGACGGCAGGTCCGCCTGCTGCCAGCCGCCTCTGCCCCGTGCGGGGCCCCATCCGCGTCCCATGTCGACCCCTTTCGTAACGTCGATTACTTGATTACGACGCTACGCCTGCAACGGTGGAAGTCGAGCGCGTTCGCTATCGGCGGAGCGCCTCCACCAGGTCGTCCACCGAGGTCACCGGGCGGTCGCACACGTAGCCGCGGCACACGTACGCGGCCGGGCCGCCGTCGACCAGCGGCCGGTCGGCCAGCAGCGGGGCCGAGTCGGGCTCGCCCGCGACGACCACGCCGCCGCCGTGGACGCCCGCGCGGGCGGCGGCCACCAGCTCCGGGGACGCCCCGACGAGGGCGACCTGGACCGGGCCCGCGTGCAGGGCCTCGGCCACGGCGAGCCAGTGGCCCGCGAACCTCGGCGCCCTGGCGGTCAGCAGGCCCGAGCGGGCGACGGCGTGCTCGGCGGCCGTGCGGTACAGCGCGGCGCGGTCCGGGCCGAGCGCGGACGCGGTGAGCAGGGCGGCGGCCAACGAGGACGCGCCGGACGGGCTGGCGTTGTCGGTGGGGTCGGACGGGCGGCGGACGAGGGCCTCGGCGTCGTCCGCGGTGTCGTAGTACGCGCCCGCCGCGTCCGGGACGGCGAACCGGGCCAGCGCCGTGTCCAACAGCCCGCAGGCCGCGTCGAGCCACCGCTCCTCGCCGGTCACCTGGTGCAGCGCCAGCAGGCCGTCCGCGAGGCAGCCGTAGTCCTCCAGCACGCCCGCCGCGGTCCCGGCCACGCCGTCGCGGGACGTCCGCAGCAGCCTGCCGTCGACCACGTGCAGACCGAGCAGCAGGTCGGCGGCCCGCACCGCCGCCCCCACCCAGCGGGGCTCGTCGAACAGCGCGCCCGCCTCGGCCAGCGCCGAGATCGCCAGCCCGTTCCACGCCGTCACGACCTTGTCGTCCCGGCCCGGCTGCGCGCGCTTCGCGCGGGCGTCCAGCAGCGCGGACCGCACCCGGTCCCAGCGGTCGCCGGGCTCCGGGGAGGGCAGTCGCAACGTCGACGTGCCGTGCTCGAACGTGCCCTCGGGGGTCACGGCGAACAGGGCCGCGGCCCACTCGCCGTCCTCCTGCCCGAGGACGTCGACGAGCTGCGCGGGCGTCCACACGTACGTGAGGCCCTCCTCGCCGTCGGTGTCGGCGTCCAGCGACGCGGCGAACGCGCCCTGCGGCGTGCCGAGGTCGCGGAGCAGGAACTCGGCGGTGCCGTGCACCACCTCGCGGTAGCGCGGGTTGTCGTCGCGGCGGCTGAGGTGGGTGTACGCGCGGAGCAGCAACCCGTTGTCGTACAACATCTTCTCGAAGTGCGGCACGGTCCAGGACGCGTCGACCGAGTACCGGGAGAACCCACCGGCGAGCTGGTCGTGCAGGCCGCCGGCGGCCATGGCGTCGCAGGTCGCGCGGGCCATCGAGAGGGCCTGGATCGACCCGGTGCGCTCGTGGTGGCGCAGCAGGAACTCGACGACCATGGACGGCGGGAACTTCGGCGCGCCGCCGAACCCGCCGCGCTTGCGGTCGTACTCGCCCAGCAACGAGACCACCGCGCCCGCCAGCGCGTCCGTGTCCACTGTGGACGACTGGAGCGGTGCGGCGCGCTGCGCCAGCTCGGCGACGATCGCGGCCGCGGACGCGCGCAGCTCGTCGCCCTGGTCCGTCCACGCCGCCGTGATCGACTCCAGCACCTGGCTGAACGACGGCATTCCCGGCCTCGGCTGCGGCGGGAAGTAGGTGCCGGAGTAGAACGGTTCCGCGGCGGGCGTGAGGAAGCACGTCATCGGCCAGCCGCCATGACCGGTCATGGCCTGCGTGACCTCCATGTACACCGCGTCCACGTCGGGGCGTTCCTCGCGGTCGACCTTGACGTTGACGAAGTGCTCGTTCATGTACGCGGCCGTGGCCTCGTCCTCGAACGACTCGTGCGCCATGACGTGGCACCAGTGGCAGGCCGCGTAGCCGATCGACAGCAGGACCGGGACGTCGCGGCGCTTCGCCTCCTCGAACGCCTCGGCCGACCACGGGTGCCAGTGCACCGGGTTGTCGGCGTGCTGGAGCAGGTACGGGCTGGTCGAGGACGCTAGCCGGTTCGTCATGCCCGCCAGCGTAATTCGACCGCGCCGAGGACGTCGGTCAGTCAGAATCAGCCGGTGCTCCTGACCCTGACCACCACCCACCGGCCCGCGACCGACCTCGGTTTCCTGCTGCACAAGCACCCGGAGAGGGCCCAGTCCTTTCCGGCCACCTCCGGCACCGCCCACGTGTTCTACCCGCGGGCGGACGAGCGGGCGTGCACGGCGGCGCTGCTGCTGGAGGTCGACCCGGTCGGGCTGGTGCGCGGCCGGGCGAGCAGCCTCACCCAGTACGTGAACGACCGGCCGTACGCGGCCGGGTCGCTGCTGGCCGTGGCGCTCGGCTCGGTGTTCCGGACGGCGATGAACGGTCGCTGCGACGCGCGCCCCGAGCTGGCCGCGACCCCGATCCCGCTGCGGATCGAGGTCCCCGCCGCGGGCTGCCCCGAACCCGGCCTGCCGGAACGGCTGTTCGCGCCGCTGGGCTGGACGGTCGACGCGCCGCCCGTGCCGCTCGACCCGGCCGTGCCGTCGTGGGGCGACTCGCGGTACGCGGACCTCGTGCTGACCGGCGAGCTGCGGCTGGCGGACGCGCTGCGGCAGCTCTACGTGCTGCTGCCGGTGCTGGACGGGTCGAAGCACTACTGGATCGACGAGGACGAGGTCGACAAGCTCCTGCGCGCCGGGGAGGGCTGGCTCGGCGAGCACCCGGAGCGCGAGCTGATCACCCGGCGGTACCTCGGGCGCAGGCACCCGCTGGTGCGGTCGGCGCTGGAGCGGCTCGCCGAGGCCGACGACGTGGTGGAGGAGGAGCTGGACAACGCGCTCGACGAGCCGGTCGACGTGCCGCTGCCGCTCGCCGTGCAGCGCCGGGGCGGTGTGCTGGCCGCGCTGCGGGCGTGCGGGGCGCGGCGGGTGCTGGACCTCGGGTGCGGCGAGGGCGCGCTGCTGCGCGACCTGGTGAAGGAGCCGGTGTTCACCGAGATCCTCGGGGTGGACGTGTCGTCGAAGGCGCTGGCCGTGGCCGAGCGGCGGCTGCACCTGGACCGGCTGTCGGACCGGGCGCGCGAGCGGATCACCCTGCGCCAGTCGTCGCTGACCTACGCCGACGCCGGGCTGGCCGGGTTCGACGCGGCCGTGCTGATGGAGGTCGTCGAGCACCTCGACGAGGACCGGCTGCCCGCGCTGGAGCACGCCGTGTTCGGCGCGGCCGAACCGGGCACGGTGATCGTGACCACGCCGAACGTGGAGTACAACGTCCTGTTCGAGTCGTTGCGCGCCAACGCCTTCCGACACACCGACCACCGGTTCGAGTGGACCCGCGCCCAGTTCCGGGACTGGGGCGACGGCGTCGGCCTCCGGTACGGCTACGCCGTCTCGTACCTCCCCGTCGGACCCGAGGACCCCGAACTCGGCTCCCCCACCCAGCTCGCCGTGTTCACGAGGAAGCAGGAAGCCTGATGGAGCTGAGCATCCCCGACCTGTCGCTGGTCGTGCTGGTCGGCGCGTCCGGGTCGGGCAAGTCGACGTTCGCGGCCAGGCACTTCCTCCCCACGCAGGTGCTGTCCAGCGACTACTTCCGCGGGCTGGTCGCCGACGACGAGAACGACCAGTCGGCGTCCGGCGACGCGTTCGACGTCCTGCACTACGTGGCGGGCAAGCGGTTGGCCGCGGGGCGGGTCACGGTGATCGACGCGACGAACGTGCAGCAGCACGTCCGGGCGCGGCTGGTCGCGTTGGCGCGCGAGCACAACGTGCTGCCCGTGGCGATCGTGCTCGACCTGCCGGAGGACGTCTGCGTGTCGCGCAACGCCGAGCGGCCGGACCGGGACTTCGGCGCGCGCGTGGTGCGCAGGCACCAGGCGGACCTGCGGAAGTCGTTGCGGCACCTGGGGAAGGAGGGCTTCCGCAAGGTGCACGTGCTGCGCGGGCAGGCCGAGGTCGACGCCGCCTCCATCACCTACGAGCGGATGCTGAACGACCTGCGGCACGAGACCGGGCCGTTCGACGTGGTCGGCGACGTGCACGGCTGCCGCGCCGAGCTGGAGGAGCTGCTGTCCGAGCTGGGCTACGCGCTGACCCGCGACGCCGAGGGGCGGGCGGTCGACGCGGCGCACCCGGCCGGGCGGCGGGCGGCGTTCGTCGGCGACCTGGTCGACCGCGGGCCGGACACGCCGGGCGTGCTGCGGCTGGTGATGGGCATGGTGCGGGCTGGTCACGCGTTCGCGGTCAGCGGCAACCACGAGCACAAGCTGGTGCAGGCGCTGCGCGGCCGGAAGGTCAAGGTGGCGCACGGGTTGGGCGAGTCGCTGGCGCAGCTGGCCGAGGAGCCCGCAGAGTTCCGCAGGGACGTGGAGGCGTTCTGCTACGACCTGGTGTCGCACTACGTGCTGGACGGCGGCGCGCTGGTGCTGGCGCACGCCGGGCTGCCGGAGAACTACCACGGGCGCGCGTCCGGGCGGGTGCGCAGCTTCGCGCTGTACGGCGACACGACCGGCGAGACCGACGAGTTCGGCCTGCCCGTCCGCTACCCGTGGGCGAACGACTACCGGGGCAAGGCGATGGTGCTGTACGGGCACACGCCCGTGCCGGACGCGGAGTGGGTCAACGGGACGATGTGCCTGGACACCGGCGTGGTGTTCGGCGGCAAGCTGACGGCGTTGCGGTACCCGGAGAAGGAACTGGTCTCGGTGCCGGCGCACCAGGTCTGGTACGAGCCGGTGCGGCCGCTGGCGAGCACCGCGCCCGCCCGCGACGAGCGGGTGCTGAACCTCAGCGACGTCGCCGGGAACCGGACCGTGGAGACCGGGCACCACGGGCGGATCAGCGTGCGCGCCGAGCACTCGGCGGCGGCGCTGGAGGTGATGAGCCGGTTCGCGATCGACCCGCGCTGGCTCGCCTACCTGCCGCCGACGATGTCGCCGACCGCGACCTCGACCCGCGACGACGTGCTGGAGCACCCGGCCGAGGCGTTCGCCGGGTTCCGCGGCGCGGGCGTGCAGACCGTGCTGTGCGAGGAGAAGCACATGGGGTCGCGGGCCGTGGTGCTGGTGTGCCGCGACGCCGGTGTCGGCCTGGCGCGGTTCGGCGTCGAGGGCGTCGGGGCCGTGCACACCCGCACCGGGCGGGCGTTCTTCCCCGGCGAGCTGGGCGAGGCGTTCCTGGACCGGGTGCGGGCGGCCGTGACGGCGGCCGGGCTGTGGGACGAGCTGGCCACCGGCTGGCTGCTGCTGGACGCGGAACTGCTGCCGTGGAGCGCCAAGGCGGGCGGGCTGATCCGCGAGCAGTACGCGTCCGTCGGGGCGGCCGCGGGCGCGGCGCTGCCGAAGGCCGTGGACGCGCTCACGGCGGCGACCGCGCGGGGCGTCGACGTGGCGGACCTGTTGGCGCGCACCACCTCGCGGGAGGCCAACGGCGCGGCGTACCGGGAGGCGTACCGCCGGTACTGCTGGGACACCGACGGCATGGACGGCCTCCGGCTGGCGCCGTTCCAGCTGCTGGCGAGCGAGGGGCGGACGTTCGAGGCGCTGGAGCACCCGTGGCACCTCGGGATCGCCGCACGGCTGCGCGCCGCCGACCCGGACCTGTTCACCGAGACCCGGAACCTGGTCGTGGACACGACCGACGAGGGGTCGCTGGCGGCGGGCACGGCCTGGTGGGAGGAGATGACCGGCGCGGGCGGCGAGGGCGTGGTGGTGAAACCGCTGGCGAACCTCGTGCGCGGGCCGCGCGGGCTCGTGCAGCCCGGCGTGAAGGTCCGCGGCCGGGAATACCTGAGGATCATCTACGGTCCGGACTACACGGAGACCGCGAACCTGGACCGCCTGCGCACGAGGTCGTTGGGCGGCAAGCGCTCGCTGGCGCTCCGCGAGTACGCGCTCGGCCTGGAAGGGCTGCGGCGGGTCGCGGCGGGGGAACCGCTGTGGCGCGTGCACGAGTGCGTGTTCGCCGTACTGGCCCTCGAATCGGAACCGGTGGACCCTCGCCTGTGAACCTGACCATCCCCGACCAGTCGCTCGTGGTGCTGCTCGGCGCGCGGATGCCCGGCGCGCTGCCGGTCGACCGGCACGACGTCGTCGACCGGCGGCTGCGGGCGGGCGGCATCACCGTGGTCGACGCCACGGGCGCCTCCCGCGAGCAGCGCGCCGAACTCGTGGTGCTGGCGAAGAAGCGCAACGCCACCCCGGTCGCCATCGCCGTCGGGATGACCGAGTGGTCGTTGCGGGAGCAGGGTTTCCGCCGCGTCCACGTGCTGGCCGACCAGGCCGCCGTGGACGCGGTGCGGCTCGTGGCCGAGCGGCTGCCCAACGACCGGCGCGAGGAGGCCGGGCCGTTCGACGTGATCGGCGACGTGCACGGGTGCCGCGTGGAACTGGAGGAGCTGCTGCGGGACCTGGGGTACGTGGTCCTGCACGACGACCGGGGCCGGGCCGTGGACGCGCGGCACCCTCGGGGGCGGAAGGTCGCGTTCGTCGGCGACCTGGTCGACCGCGGCCCGGACACGCCGGGGGTGCTGCGGCTCGCGATGGGCATGGCGGCGGCCGGGAACGCGCTGTGCGTGCGCGGGAACCACGAGGACAAGCTGGTCAAGGCGTTGCGCGGCAACGACGTGCGGCGCACCCACGGGCTGGCCGAGTCGATGGACCAGCTCGGGCGGGAGTCGGCGGGGTTCCGGCAGCGGGTGCTGGAGTTCTGCGACGCGCTGGTCCCGCACTACGTGCTGGACGGCGGCGCGCTCGTGCTGGCGCACGCCGGGCTGCCGGAGAGGTACCACGGCCGGGAGTCGGCGCGGATGCGCAGCCTGGCGATCTGGGGCGAGAACACCGGCGTGTCCGACGACGACGGCAACCCCGTGCGCTACCCGTGGGCCGAGGAGTACGAGGGTGAGGCGGTCGTCCTGTATGGACACACGCCGGTCGCGGACGCCAAGTGGGTCAACGGAACCCTGTGCCTGGACACCGGCTGCGTGTTCGGCGGCAAGCTCACGGCGTTGCGCTACCCCGAGCGCGAGATCGTGTCGGTGCCCGCGCGTCGGACGTGGTTCGCGAGGCCGGGGAAGCTGCGCTAGGCGCGTTCCAGCCAGGCGTGGAACGGGTCGAGCTTGCGGAGTTCGGTGAACAGGCGGTCGCGGGCCTCGGCGCGCAGCCACGGGAGGGTGCTGTCGAGGTCCGCGGTGCGCTGCACGCGACCGGACCGGAACAGCAGCACCATCTCCGGGTTCAGGTAGCGGATGCCGTCGTCGACCCAGGTCACGGCGTCCAGCGGGAACGTGACCGTCGGGTCGCGCGGGAACACCCACTCGTCGTGCCAGCGGCGGGTGGGGCGGAGGTCGAGCTGCCACGGCGTGTCCGGGCGGGCGCGGACCCACAGCCGCGTCACGTCCGGGGGCAGGTCGGCGGGCGCGGGCTGGGCGAAGCCGTCGACCACGGCCCACACGTCGGCCCCGGCGAAGTGCTCGCGCACGGCGGCCACGTCGTCGAGGAACACCCCGACGACCAGCCGCTCGTGCGGGCCGCGCACGGCCGTGTACCGCTCCAGCGCCCACCCGCCGCAGACCCACCACGGCACGCCGACGCCGTCGAACGCCAGCGCGCCCGCGGCGGGTTCCAGCACGTCCCAGTTCTCCACGGCGGGAGACGTTAGCCCTTGGAGGTGTCGTCCTTCTTGACTTCCGATGGCGCGGGCTCGTCGAAGCTGGCGGGCAGGTTGCGCAGGTGCTTGTTCATCGAGCGGACCAGGAAGAACACCGCGATGAAGAACAGCACGAGCAGCAGCAGGCCCAGCGGGGACGACTTGCCGAAGTCCTCCCGCTGGCCGCCGGGGTCGTTCGACGTCGGCGGCTGCTGGGCGACGAGCGCGATCGTCTGGTCGAGCGGGACGCGCGCCAGCATCACGCGGACACCTTCTCGCGCAGGCCGGCGAACAGGTCGTCCTCGGGCACGGTGCTGTCGACCAGGGAGCGGGCCAGCTCGTACTCCTCGGTCGGCCAGAGCCGCTTCTGCATCTCCAGCGGGATGAAGAACCAGCGGCTCTCCGGGTCGATCTGGGTGGCGTGGGCCTTGAGGGCCTCGTCGCGCTGCTCGAAGAACTCGGCGCACTCGACCCTGGTCGTCACGCGGTCCAGCACGTCGGGGGTGTTCGGGTCCCACTTCGCGATCCACTCGGTGTACGGCGACTCCTGGCCGAGTTCGAGCAGCGCGTTGTGGAAGGTCGTCATCTTGGCGCGCGAGAAGCCGTGCGAGTAGTACAGCTTCAGCGGCTGCCACGGCTCGCCCGCCTCGGGGAACCGCTCCGGGTCGCCCGCCGCGTCGAACGCCGCCACCGACACCTCGTGCGTGCGGATGTGGTCCGGGTGCGGGTAGCCGCCGTTCTCGTCGTACGTGGTGATGACGTGCGGCTTGAAGTCGCGGATGGCCTCGACCAGCTTCTCGGTCGACACCTCCAGCGGCACCAGCGCGAAGCAGCCCTCGGGCAGCGGGGGCAGCGGGTCGCCCTCGGGCAGGCCCGAGTCGACGAACCCGAGCCAGCGGTGCTGGACCCCGAGGATCTCGGCGGCGCGGGCCATCTCGCCGCGGCGGATCTCGGCCATGTTCTCCAGGACCTCGGGGCGGTTCATGGCGGGGTTCAGGATGCTGCCCGCCTCACCGCCGGTGCAGGTCACGACCATCACCTCGTGACCCTCCGAGACGTAGCGGGCCATCGTGGCCGCGCCCTTGCTCGACTCGTCATCGGGGTGCGCGTGCACCGCCATCAGGCGCAGCTTCTCGACCATGACCGGCGTGGACTCCTCTTCGATTCACGTACCGCCCCAGCAAGCGGGGCCGGATCGGCTCCTGCGACACTCAACGCGGACGTCGAGGCCCATTGTTCCCGCTGGTCCGCAGCGGGCGAACGGGCGGGGTGAGAAGGGGTGACCGGAGTGGCGCAGCGCACGCTGCCCGAGGGCCGCTACGGCAGGCAGGCGCGCAAGCCGCTGCCGAAGTGGCTGCGCTGGTCACTGCCCGTCGTGGGCGTGCTCGTGGGGGTCGTGGTCGCGCTCGTCGCCTACCAGAACCTCGGCAACCAGCCCATCGAGGCGAAGCAGAGCGCGTTCGAGGTGCTCGACGACCAGTCCGTCGAGGTCACGTTCGAGGTGGTCCGCGACCAGCCGGACAAGCCCGCCGTGTGCGTCATCCGGGCCCGTTCCGACGACGGCGACGAGACCGGACGGCGCGAGGTGCTCATCCCACCAGGTAGGAGCACGACCTTCGCGACGTCGACCATGCGCACGTCGAAGAGGCCGGTCACCGGCGAGGTGTTCGGCTGCTCTTACCAGGTACCGGTTTACCTGTCCACGAGGTAGCGGCCAAGCGGGTGATCTGCGGGTTTAGCGGCGGTGTCGGGAACAAAACGCCGTAGTCGAACGTTGTAAACGTGTTACTCTTGCAGCTCAGCACGGCCCCGGTGTGGGCCGTGTTTTTCCGTTCCGGGCGGGCTGGTGGCCCGGAAACTGCCAGTCCACGGGGTGGACTTGGAGCAAGACGAGGAGTTGGTGACCGTGAGCGACACCCAGGTGACCTGGCTGACCCAGGAGGCCTACGACCGGCTCAAGGCCGAGCTCGACGAGCTGATCCAGAATCGCCCGGTCATTGCCACTGAGATCAACGCGCGTCGCGAGGAGGGCGACCTCCGGGAGAACGGCGGTTACCACGCGGCTCGCGAGGAGCAGGGCAAGCAGGAGGCCCGGATCCGGCAGTTGCAGGAGCTCCTCCAGGCGGCGAAGGTCGGCGAGGCCCCGACCACCAAGGGCGTCGCGGCACCCGGCACCGTGCTGACCATCCGGTACGCGGGCGACGACGAGACCGAGGAGTTCCTGCTCGCCACCCGCGAGGAGGGCGCTCACGGCGCGATGGAGGTCTACTCCCCCGCGTCGCCGCTCGGCAAGGCCCTGCTCGGCGCGAAGGACGGCGAGACCGTCGAGTACGAGCTGCCGAACGGGAAGAGCCAGAAGGTCACCCTGATCAAGGCGGTTCCGTACTCCGCCTGATCCACGACGCACAGGGGCGGCCACCGTTCTGGTGGCCGCCCCTTTCGCGCGCCTTGTACTATTGATTGACATCGTCAATTATTGACGTTCCCTGGAGGCTTTGGTGCACGACGACCACCCGCTGGCGCAGGACCTGGGGTTTCTGCTGTCGAGGGCCAGCGGGGTGTTCGCGAAGACCGCCAGCGAGGCCCTGGCCCCGCTCGGCCTGCGGGTCCGGTCCTACTCCGTGCTCGCCTTCGCGAGCGACGAGAAGGCGGGCGTCACGCAGCGGCGGCTGGCCGAACTGGTGGGCCTGGACCCGTCGCAGGTCGTGGCGCTGGTCGACGAACTGGAGGCGAGCGGCCTGGTGAAGCGGGTCACCGACCCGACCGACCGCCGCAGCAAGCTCGTCAGCGCGACCACGAAGGGCAGCCGCGTCCGTGACGAGGGCGGCCGCCGCATCGCCGAGGCGCAGGGCGGGATCATGGCCGACGTCTCGCCCGCGACGCGCGCGGAGCTGAACGCCCTCCTGCGGCAGCTGGTGTTCCCGAAGGGCTAGACCCGTTGGCGCTTCCGGCCCAACCCCCGTTCGCCCGCGGATCCGATGACGAACCAAATCGTTGACATCCACAATGGTTAATGACCACCATGGTTCTCGGAGCCCAGCGGCGAGGAGGACGGACCAGTGGATCTCACCGGGAAAGTCGCGGTCGTCACCGGGAGCGGGAGGGGGCTGGGGCTGGCCTACGCCAAGGCGCTGGCCACCGCGGGAGCCGCTGTCGTGGTCAACGACGTGGACGAGGCGGCCGCCGCGGCAGCGGTGAAGGAGATCGTCGACGCCGGTGGGACAGCGGTGGCCGAGGTCGTGGCCGTCGGCACGACCGAGGCGGCGGAAGCGCTGGTGGGACGGGCCGTCGCCGAGTTCGGCAGGCTCGACGCGATGGTCGCCAACGCGGGCGTGCTGCGCGACCGGGTGCTGTGGAAGATGACCGACGACGACTTCGACTCGGTCGTCCACGTCCACCTGCGCGGCACGTTCACGTGTGCGCGGGCGGCCGTCGTGCGGTTCCGCGAGCAGGGCACGGGCGGGCGGCTGATCCTCGTGGGCTCGCCCGCGGGACAACGCGGGAACTTCGGGCAGACCAACTACTCCGCGGCGAAGGCCGGGATCGTCGGGTTCGCCCGCACGTGGGCGATGGAACTGGCCCGCGCGGGCGTGACCGTGAACGCCGTGGTGCCGGTGGCGGCGACCGCGATGACCGAGACGATCCCCGCGCTCCAGGCGTACGCGGCGGCGTTGCGGGCCGGGGAGTCGATGCCGCCGTTCGCGCGGCGCGCGCTGGCGTTCGGCACGCCCGCCGACGCGGCCGGGCTGGTGGTGTTCCTCGCCTCCGACGAGGCCGAGGACGTGACCGGGCAGGCGATCGGCGTGGGCGGCGACCGGCTGTCGCTGTGGACTCACCCGACGCAGGCCGTGGCCGCGTTCGCCGACGGCGGATGGGACGCCGACTCCATCGCCGAGACGTGGCCGACGCTGTTCGCGTCGCACGAGCAGACCGTCGGGGAACGCCTGCCGGAGCAGAAGTCGTGAACCTGGACGCGCTGGAGGCGATCGACGTGCACGCGCACGTCGAGGTCGACGACGACGGGCACCTGTCGCTGCCGAAGGCGCACGTGGAGGCGTCGGCGAAGTACTTCGCGGCCGACCACCGCGCCCCGACGCTCGCCGAGACCGCGGCCTACTACCGGGAACGCAGGATGGCGGCGGTGGTGTTCACCGTCGACGCCGAGTCCGCGACCGGGCACCGGGCCATCTCCAACGAGTGGATCGCCGCGACCGCCGCCGAGCACTCCGACGTGCTGATCCCGTTCGCCAGCGTCGACCCGGCGAAGGGGCAGGCCGGGGCGCGGCTGTTCCGGTCGCTGGTGGAGCGGGACGGGATGCGCGGGATCAAGTTCCACCCGTCGTTGCAGGGGTTCGCGCCGAACGACCGCAGCGCCTACCCGCTGCTGGAGGTGGCCGCGGAACTCGGCGTGCCCGCGCTGTTCCACACCGGGCAGACCGGCATCGGCGCGGGGCTGCCCGGTGGCGGCGGCGTCCGGCTGGGGCTGTCGAACCCGATGCTGGTCGACGACGTGGCGGTGGACTTCCCGGACCTGACGATCATCCTGGCGCACCCGTCGTTCCCCTGGCAGGACGAGGCCTTGGCGGTCGCGACGCACAAGCCCGACGTGTACATCGACCTGTCCGGCTGGTCGCCGAAGTACTTCCCGCCGCTGCTCGTGCGGTACGCGAACACCCTGTTGCAGGACAAGGTGCTGTTCGGGTCGGACTACCCGGTGATCACGCCGGACCGGTGGCTCGCGGACTTCGCCGGCGTGGAGGTCAAGGAGCACGTGCGGCCGAAGATCCTCAAGGACAACGCCGTGCGGGCACTGGGGTTGGACCGGAAGGAGAGCCGATGACGACCGTCGCGTTCGACGACCTGGCCGGGCTGGCGGGGACGTCGCTGGGCAGCGGCGAGTGGCTGGAGGTGACGCAGAAGCGGATCGACCTGTTCGCCGACGCGACCGACGACCACCAGTGGATCCACGTGGACCCGGAACGCGCCCGGTCGGGCCCGTTCGGAGCGCCGATCGCGCACGGGTTCCTGACGCTGTCGCTGGTGATTCCACTGTGGACGGCCCTGTTCGACGTGTCCGGAGTGTCCACGAAGGTCAACTACGGGGTGAACAGGGTCCGGTTCCCCGCCCCGGTTCCGGTGGGGGCGCGCATCCGGCTGTCGGGGACGGTGCTGTCGGTCACGCCGGTCGACGGCGGGGCCCAGATCACCGCCGACGTGGTCGTGGAGATCGAGGGCGGGACCAAACCCGCCTGCGTGGCGCAGCCCGTGTTCCGGTTCTACCGCTGAGGGGTGGCTCCGATGATCTTCCACGCGGCGACCGAGGTGGACGTCCCCGAGGTGGCGCTGACCCGGCACGTGCTGGACCGCGCGCACGGGGACCGGGTCGCGCTGGTGGACGCGGTCAGCGGGGAGCGGATCACCTACCGGGAGCTGGCGGACCAGGTCGACGCGGCGGCGGGTGGACTGGCCGGTCTCGGCGTGGATCCGGGGGACGTGGTGGCGCTGATCAGCCACAACCAGCCGCGGGTCGCGGTCGCGCTGCACGCGGCGCTGACCGCCGGGGCGGTCGTGACGCCGATGAACCCGGCGCTGACGACCGAGGAGGTCGTGCGGCAGCTGACCGCCTCCGGGGCCACGGTGGTGATCACGTCCGAGGCCGTCGCGGAGAAGGTGGCCGAGGCGGCGGACGTCGTCGGGATCGAGCACCGGATCGTACTCGGCGAGGCGGAAGGGTTCGTCTCGTTGGGGGCGCTGTCGGGGGCGGTGCCGGAGGTGCGGGTGCTGGCCTCCGACGTGGCGCTGATGCCGTTCTCCAGCGGGACCACCGGGGCGGCCAAAGGAGTGCTGCTGACCCACCGGAACCTGGTGGCGAACATCGAGCAGAACTCGGCCGTGTGGGACGTGACGGCGGACGACGTGTTCGCGGCCGTGCTGCCGTTCTTCCACATCTACGGGTTCACGATCATCCTCAACCTCGGGCTGCGGCACGGGTCGACCGTGGTCACGCTGCCCCGGTACGAGCACGACGCGCACCTGCGGATGATCGCGGACCACGGGGTGACGCGGGCGTTCGTGGCACCGCCGATGGTGGTCGGGCTGGCGAACGCCGGGGGCGGCGGGCACGACCTCTCGTCGTTGCGGCACGTGCTGTGCGGGGCCGCGCCGCTGGACGTCGAGGTGGCCCGGCGGGCCGAAGCGGTGCTGGGGTGCGGGATCCGGCAGGGGTACGGGATGACCGAGGCCTCGCCGGGGGTGACGCTGGCGGACCTGGGGATGGAGGGGACCGTCGGGACGTTGCTGCCGGGGACGTCGGCGCGGCTGGTGGACCTCGCCACCGGGGTCGACGGGGCGGAGGGGGAACTGTGGGTGCGCGGGCCGCAGGTGATGGCCGGGTACCTGAACGACCCCGCCGCCACGAGTGCCGCCGTGGTCGACGGGTGGTTGCGGACCGGGGACGTCGTTCGGGTCGACGGCGGGGTGTTCCGGATCGTCGACCGGGTCAAGGAGCTGATCAAGTACAAGGGGTACCAGGTGGCCCCCGCCGAGTTGGAGGCCGTGCTGCTCGGGCATCCGGGGGTGTTGGACGTCGCCGTGGTGGGGGTTCCCCACGCTGAGGGCGGGGAAGCGCCCAAGGCTTTCGTGGTGGCGGACGCGGGGGTCGACGGCGAGGAGTTGATGGCGTGGGTCGCCGAGAGGGTGGCCCCGTACAAGAAGGTGCGGGCGGTGGAGTTCGTGGAGGAGATCCCGAAGTCGCCCAGCGGGAAGATCCTGCGCCGCCTCCTCAGGTGATGCGTTCGAGCAGCGGGCGGACGCGGGGCGGGACCGGGGTGGAGAGGGCGATCGACGTGGAGAGGCGCTCGACGCCCGGCACGTCGACCATCTCGTCGATCACGCGTTGCAGGTCCGCGTTCGAGCGGGCCACCATGCGGACGAACAGGTCGCCCTGGCCCGTGGTGGCGTGCACCTCGCAGACCTCGTTGATGGCCGCCAGGCCGTTCGAGACCTCCTGCCTGCGGCCCTGGGCGATCTCCAGCACGGCGAACGCGGTGAGGCTGTAGCCCATCGCAGCCAGGTCCAGCGCGGGCGGGAAACCGGTGAGGACTCCCCTGCCCACCAGGCGGTCGAGCCTGGCCTGGACGGTTCCCCTGGCCACGCCCAGGCGGCGGGAGCACTCGAGGACGCCGAGGCGGGGTTCGTCGGTGAGGAGCAGCAGGAGTCTGGCATCCAGGACGTCCAACGGCTGGTCAGAGTGTTCAAGGTGCTCGCCTGAAGTCATAGATCACTGTACATAGTGCGCAGTGAAATCGCCGACTGTTGCTCAGGATGCCCCGAGTCCACATCCTGGGTGTACCGAATGGCCAACGGAGGGAACTTCTGATGACCGGGACTCTGGGGCGCAGCGACCAGCAGCTCGACGACGTGAGCTACGACCAGCTCCGGCAGCTTGTCGGACTGGTGGACTACGACGCCACCAAGGACCCGTTCCCCGTGCGGTCGATGGACGCCGTGGTGTTCGTGGTCGGCAACGCGACGCAGACCGCCTGGTTCTACCAGGTCGCGTTCGGGATGCAGCTCGTCGCGTACGCGGGTCCGGAGACCGGGCAGCGGGACCACAAGTCCTTCGTGCTCAAGTCCGGGTCCGCCCGGTTCGTGATCAAGGGCGGCGTGCTGCCCGACAGCTCGCTGCTGGAGCACCACCGCAAGCACGGCGACGGCGTCGTCGACCTGGCGCTGGAGGTCGACGACGTGGACCGCTGCGTGGCGCACGCCCGCAGCCAGGGCGCGACCGTGCTGGTCGAGCCGCACGACGTGAGCGACGACAACGGCACCGTGCGCACCGCCGCGATCGCGACCTACGGCGAGACCCGCCACACGCTGGTCGACCGGTCCCGCTACAGCGGCCCGTACCTGCCCGGCTACATCGCCAAGCAGAGCAGCGTCGTCCGCCCCGAGGGCGCGCCGAAGCGGCTGTTCCAGGCGATCGACCACTGCGTCGGCAACGTCGAGCTGGGCAAGATGGACTACTGGGTCGAGTGGTACAACCGGGTCATGGGCTTCGTGAACATGGCGGAGTTCATCGGCGACGACATCGCGACGGACTACTCCGCACTGATGAGCAAGGTCGTCTCCAACGGCAACCACCGGGTCAAGTTCCCGCTCAACGAGCCCGCCATCGCGCAGCGCAAGTCGCAGATCGACGAGTACCTCGAGTTCTACGCGGGCGCGGGCGTGCAGCACATCGCGTTGGCCACCAACGACATCATCGGCACCGTCACCGCGATGCGCGCGGCGGGCGTCGAGTTCCTGGAGACCCCGGACTCCTACTACGACGACCCCGAGCTGCGGGCGCGCATCGGCAAGGTGCGGGTGCCGATCGAGGTCCTGAAGGAGCACCGGATCCTGGTCGACCGGGACGAGGACGGCTACCTGCTCCAGATCTTCACCGCCCCGACCGGCGACCGGCCGACCGTGTTCTACGAGCTGATCGAGCGGCACGGGTCCCTGGGCTTCGGCAAGGGCAACTTCAAGGCGCTGTTCGAGGCCATCGAGCGCGAGCAGGAGCGCCGGGGCAACCTCTGACCTTCGGCGAGCGTCCTGGTTGCGGGGAGTGAGAACCGCGGAACCAGGGGGATGTCGTGAAGGTGTTCAGGGGAACGGTTTTGGCGGGCGTCGGCGCGGCGGTGCTGCTGCTCAGCGCGTGCGGGAGCGGCGGGGGCACCGCCTCGCCGACGTCTTCGCCGAAACCGACAGGGAGCGCGGTCGAGAAGACCGAGAGCAGTACCGCCGGTCCGACCGAGGCCGGGAGCGGTACCGCCGACCCGACCAAAGCCGAGCAGCCCGCGAGCGGGCAGGCGGGTGAGACGGTCGAGGTGTCAATCGTCAAGGCCATCCGAGACGACGGGACCGTCGAGTACCAGGTGGGCCGGTTCGTGCCCGCCGAGACGAACAACCGGAAGGTCGAAGCGGTCGACGAGACCGTGCGCACGGCCACGCTGGCGGCCGACGCGGTGTTCCTGTCCACCCAGGGCTGCGACACCGGGAACCCGGTCGGACTGGCCGTTGACCAGCGCGGACTCGGCACGGTGCCGTGCGAGCGCGAGGCCTACGCGGCGATGACGCCCGACTGGACGGAGTACGCGCCGTCGCTGTTCTTCAACGGTGCCGGGGAGATCGTCAAGATGGCCAACCACTACCACCCGTGACGGCCGTCCGGCGAGTCCGCGCCACCTCTCGCCGATGAGCTTGGTACGCACCGCGCGGAGGCGGGTACGCTCTGTCTTGGGGAACCTCACAGGGCATTCACATCGGGGAGGCGGCATGGCACTAGCAGGACGCGTAGCCGCCGTGCTTCCGCTCGTCGGAGCGGTAGCCACGGCCGTGGCCCTGACCGGTGCGGCCTTTTTCACCGTCGCGCAGGCGGGCTGCCACGATTCCGGTCACTTCGAGCAGCACAACGGGACGCTCCAGTTCGTCGGCGGTTGCGTCGACGGTCAGCAGCTCCCGGCGGTGCCGAAGACCGCGAACGCGCAGTACCCGGCGGGCGAGAACCTGGTCAAGCCCTAGGCGTCACAGATGGCGAAGGGGGCCCCGCGCGTGCGCGAGGCCCCCTTCGTCGTGACCGGGGTCAGTCCAGCGCGGCGACCAGGTCGGCGACCAGGTCGTCACCGGCCTCGATGCCGACGGAGACGCGGACCAGGTCCGACGGCACCTCCAGCAGCGAGCCCTCGGTGCTGGCGTGCGTCATCTTGCCGGGGTGCTCGATCAGCGACTCGACGCCGCCGAGGGACTCGGCCAGCGTGAACAGCTTGGTGCGCGAGCACACGTCGAGCGCGGCCTGCTCACCGCCCTGCACGGTGAACGAGATCATCCCGCCGAACCGGCGCATCTGCTTCGCCGCCAGCTCGTGGCCGGGGTGCTCCGGCAGACCGGGGTAGAGCACGGTCTTGACCTTCGGGTGCTTCAGCAGCGCCTGGACGACCAGCTCGGCGTTGTCCGAGTGCTTCTCCATGCGGAGTTCGAGGGTCTTGATGCCGCGCAGCGTCAGCCACGAGTCGAACGGGCTGGCGACCGCGCCCGCGCCGTTCTGGAGGAAGCCGAACTGGGCATCCAGCTCGTCGTCGTTGGTGATGAGCGCGCCGCCGACGACGTCGGAGTGGCCGCCGATGTACTTGGTCGTGGAGTGCATGACCACGTCCGCGCCCAGGCCCAGCGGGCTCTGGAGGTACGGGGACGCGAAGGTGTTGTCCACCACGAGCAGCGCGCCCGCGGAGTGCGCGATCTGGGACAGGCCCGCGATGTCCGCGATGTTCAGCAGCGGGTTCGTGGGCGTCTCGATCCAGATCACCTTGGTGTTGGGGCGAACCGCGGCCCGAACGGCGTCCACATCGGACAGTTCGACGGGCGTGTGCTCGATGCCCCAGTGGCCCAGCACCTTGTCGATGAGCCGGAACGTGCCGCCGTAGGCGTCGTTCGGGATGAGGATGTGGTCGCCGGGGCGCAGCATCGAGCGGAGCGCCGCGTCGGTCGCGCCCATGCCCGAGGCGAAGGCGCGGGCGTGCCTGCCGCCCTCCAGCGAGGCGAGGCACTCCTGGAGGGCCGCCCTCGTCGGGTTGCCCGTGCGGGAGTACTCGTAGCCGCCCCTCAGACCACCCACGCCGTCCTGCGCGTAGGTGGAGGTCGCGTGGATGGGCGGGATCACCGAGCCGGTAGTCGGATCGGGGTCCTGACCTGCGTGAATTGCCCTGGTCGCGAAGCCGTAGTGGGCGGAGCTGTCCGTCATGACTAGAGCGTACGGGTCCATTCGGCCCTGCCCGAGGGGCGGGATGGGCCGCAAAAAGGCGGGCACCCGACCGAGTGGTCGGATGCCCGCCGTTAGCCGTGGTGGCGTCGATTCAGCCGGTCACCACTGCTGGGGCGGCTGCTGCTGGCCGTACCCCTGCTGCGGGGGCTGCTGGCCGTAGCCCGGCTGCTGCGGGGGCTGGCCGTACGGCGACTGCTGGCCGAAGGGCTGGCCACCGTTGCCGGGGTACTGGGCGGGGGCGGCGGAGCCGTCCGCCATGACCACGACGGTGTTCATGATCTTGTCGGCCCAGGTCTGCTTCTTGACCTCCCACAGCGGCGCGAGGTACCCCACGCCGCAGGGCAGGCCGTCGATGAAGTGGCAGAGCTGGCGGACGAAGGCGTTGCCGAAGCCGATCGGCTGACCGGTCTGCTCGCTGATCAGTTTGATCTTGGCGACGCGCTTGCCGAGCGACTGCCCGGTCGTGCCCTGGAGGTACATCGAGTTGTACACCTGGTAGCCGATGATGCCGAGGTACCCGATGCCGCTGAACGCCAGCGCGAGCGACAGGTCGCCGGACGCGCCGCCGATCACGCCGACGAGCAGGTAGAACACCACGGCGGGCGCGATGTAGTCGATCAGGCCCGCGATCGCCCGCGTGCCCCACTCGGCGTAGTTGCCCGCCGGGGCGCCGTAGCCGGCCTGCGCGGGGTAGCCCGGCTGGGCGCCGCCCCACGCCTGCTGCTGCGGCTGCCCGTACGCGGGCTGCTGAGCACCCCACGGCTGCTGCTGCGGCTGCCCGTAGGGCTGCGCGGGCTGGCCGTAGGGGTTCGACGCGGGCGGCTGCTGGCCGTACGGCTGCTGCTGTTGCGGCTGGCCGTAGGGCTGCGCGGGCTGGCCGTACGGGTTCGACTGCGGCTGGCCGTACTGGCCCGGCTGCGGCTGCTGGCCGTACGCGGGCGGCTGCTGGGCGGGGAACCCGCCCGAGCCGGTCTGCGGCGGCTGGCCGTACGGGTTCGACTGCGGCGACTGGCCCTGGCCGGACACGACCTGGGTCGCGTCGGAGTTCGGCTGCTGCCCCTGACCGGTGACGACCTGGGTCGCGTCGGACGGCGGGAACGCCGGGGGCTGTCCGCCGCTCGGCACCACCTGCGTCGCGTCGGCGCTGGGAGACTGGGCACCCTGCCCCTGGCTCTCCTGTGGTTGGCCGCCGTGGTTCTGGCCTTCTGGCGGCTGCGGAGCGTTCATCGGAGTGTCCAGCCCCTTTGTTCGGGTCGTTGTGCGGGGTAAGTCCAGGCCACGCTAGCGGATCGCCGACGCCGCGCCACCGGCAACCGGTGAACGTGTCGCGGAATGTTTCCTCAGCGTCCGGCGAGGAAACCCAGGATGTCCTGCCGGGTAACGACGCCCGCGGGCTTGCCGTCGTCGAGGACCAGAGCACCGTCCGCATGGGACAGTGCCTTCATCGCCACCCCGACGGACTCGCCCGCGCCGATCGTCGGCAGCGGGGCGGACATGTGCTTCTCCAGGGTGTCGGCGAGCTGCGCCTTCCCGGTGAACAGCGCGTCCAGCAGGTCGCGCTCGTTGACCGCGCCCGCGACCTCGGCGGCCATGACCGGCGGCTCGGCGTTGACGACGGGCATCTGCGAGACGCCGTACTCGCGCAGGATGGCGACGGCCTCGGCGACCGTCTCCTTGGGGTGGCCGTGCACCAGGTCCGGGATGCGCCCGTCCTTGCGCCGCAACACATCCCCGACGGTCGCGCCGGACGAGTCGGGCGGCAGGAAGCCGTAGGAGGACATCCACTGGTCGTTGAAGACCTTGGACAGGTAGCCGCGGCCGCCGTCGGGCAGCAGCACGACCACGACGTCGTCCGGCCCGCAGGTCTGGGCGATCCGGATCGCCGCGGCGGCGGCCATGCCGCACGAGCCGCCGACGAGCAGGCCCTCCTCACGGGCGAGGCGACGGGTCACGGAGAAGGAGTCCGCGTCGGACACGGCGACGATCTCGTCGCAGATGTCGCGGTCGTACGCGTCCGGCCAGAAGTCCTCACCGACGCCCTCGACGAGGTACGGACGCCCGGTGCCACCGGAGTACACGGAGCCCTCGGGGTCCGCGCCGATGATCTTCACCTTGCCGCCGGACACCTCCTTGAGGTACCTGCCGGTGCCCGAGATGGTGCCGCCGGTGCCCACGCCGGCGACGAAGTGGGTGATCTTGCCCTCGGTCTGCCGCCAGATCTCCGGCCCCGTGGAGTGGTAGTGGCTCAACGGGTTCTGCGGGTTCGAGTACTGGTCCGGCTTCCACGCGCCGGGGATCTCGCGCACCAGCCGGTCGGACACGTTGTAGTAGGAGTCCGGGTGCTCGGGCGCGACAGCGGTCGGACACACCACGACCTCGGCCCCGTACGCCTTGAGCACGTTGCGCTTGTCCTCGCTGACCTTGTCTGGGCAGACGAAAACGCACTTGTACCCCTTGCGCTGCGCGACGAGCGCAAGACCAACGCCGGTGTTGCCGGAGGTGGGCTCCACGATCGTGCCGCCAGGCTGGAGCTCCCCGGACGCCTCAGCCGCCTCGACCATGCGGAGGGCGATGCGGTCCTTCACGCTGCCACCGGGGTTGAGGTACTCGACCTTCGCCAACACCAGCGGGGCAGCGCCCTCGGTGACCGAGTCCAACTTCACCAGCGGCGTGTTGCCGACCAGGTCGACGACGTGCTCGACGTACTCCACCGGACGAGTCCTTTCCCACTGCACGAGATGACCGGCGCAGCGTAACTCGACGGAGGTGTGGGGGTGGTTCGTGGAGGATTCACAGCAGCACACGGAGCTCACCCGCAGTGAGGACAGAGTGGCCCCAGAGGCACCCGATTCGAGCAAAAACGGCAGAATAAAAATCAAAAACAAACCCCAAACATGCACACGGCAGAACTCAGCCACAACCCAAAAAGCACTTGCCCAAGCCCGAATACCAGACCCCCTACCTGGCCGAACACGCCTGCTCTTCCGGTAGCACGCAGGTAGTGGTCGATTTTATTTGGGGGATTTGCCCCTTAAAATTGGAGATCGGGCAGGGCTTTGGGGCACTGCCTTTTGGCCCGATCAAGGGGCAAATCTAGGGGCCCCAAATCAAATCGACCACCCACAACGGAACCGCCCTGCACGGACGGAACCACCCAGACGTACCGCTACGGGACCACGGAGCCGGGGCGGGGTGGGGACCGGAGGACGGAGGCGGAGAGATGGGATCGAGGCCTGAGGAGTCGGGACAGGGGCCCGAGGGCCGATGCGCGGGTCCGAGGTCGGGGTCCAGAGGCCGAGGGATCAAGAGTCGAAACCGGGGCAAAGACCAGAGACGGGCGGGTCCGAGGCCGGGATCGGGACCCAAGTCGCGGGCGGGGTCGAGGCGGGATCGCGGGCCGGAGCGGGGCGGGTCGCAAGCCGGGTCGGGGCCGGGTCGCGGGACGGGTCGAAGCCAGGAGCAGGGCCGGAGTCGAGGCCGGAACCGGACCGAGCCGGAGACCTGGTGCCAACCCAACACCCCAGCCCTAGCCCCAGCCCAGATACCGGCGATACCCCCGATAGCCCCCCTCCTGATCTTTCGGCATCGTGAAAGCACGGCGGTGTGCGTCACGAGTGGTGGCTTGGCTGAACAGGCGTTAACTAGGGTGAGTGCACACGCTGCGGTGAACAAAGGAGTTCCGTAATGCCTGAGGCCGTCATCGTCTCCGCTGCCCGATCCCCCATCGGTCGGGCGGGCAAGGGTTCGCTCAAGGACATCCGCGGCGACGACCTGACCGTGCAGATGGTCAAGGCCGCGCTGGCCAAGGTGCCGGAGCTGGACCCGGCCACCATCGACGACCTGATGCTCGGCTGCGGCCTCCCCGGTGGTGAGCAGGGCTTCAACATGGGGCGCGTCGTCTCCGTGCTCGCGGGGTACGACCAGATCCCCGGCACGACCGTGACCCGCTACTGCGCGTCCAGCGTGCAGACGACCCGGATGGCGCTGCACGCCATCAAGGCCGGCGAGGGCGACGTGTTCATCAGCGCCGGTGTCGAGACCGTGTCGAGCTTCGCGCGCGGCAACTCCGACGGGTGGCCCGGCACGCACAACCCGGTGTTCGCCGACGCCGAGGCGCGGACCGCGGAGACCTCGCAGGCGGGCGCGGACACGTGGACCGACCCGCGCGAGAACGGCCAGGTCCCGGACGTCTACATCGCGATGGGCCAGACCGCGGAGAACCTGGCGTGGGCGAAGGACATCTCCCGCGAGGAGATGGACCAGTTCGGCGTGCGCTCGCAGAACCTCGCCGAGAAGGCCATCGCCAACGGCTTCTGGGCCCGCGAGATCACGCCCGTGACGCTGCCCGACGGCACCGTCGTGTCCGCCGACGACGGTCCTCGGCCGGGCGTGACGCTGGAGGGCGTGTCCGGCTTGAAGCCTGTGTTCCGGCCGAACGGCAAGGTCACCGCGGGCAACTGCTGCCCGCTCAACGACGGCGCCGCGGCCCTGGTGATCATGAGCGACGTCAAGGCCAAGCAGCTCGGCATCACGCCGCTGGCCCGCATCGTGTCGACCGGCGTCTCCGGCCTGTCGCCGGAGATCATGGGCCTCGGCCCGGTCGAGGCGTCCCGCCGCGCGCTGAAGCTGGCCGGGATGTCCATCGGCGACATCGACCTCGTCGAGATCAACGAGGCGTTCGCCGCGCAGGTCATCCCGTCCTACCAGGAGCTGGGCATCGACCTGGACCGGCTGAACGTCAACGGCGGCGCCATCGCCGTCGGCCACCCGTTCGGCATGACCGGGGCGCGCATCACCACGACCCTGATCAACTCCTTGCAGTTCCACGACAAGCAGTTCGGCCTCGAGACCATGTGCGTCGGCGGCGGCCAGGGCATGGCGATGGTGCTGGAGCGCCTCAGCTAGCTCTGCGTGACGACGGAAAACCGAAGGGGACGACCACTGCTCCGATGCGGTGATCGTCCCCTTCGGGCCGTCATCGGGCCTTCGCGAACCCGTCCCTACCTCGGAGTAGGGAGGCTTCACATGCCGTACGTCTGGTGGCACAGCGAGTACGACTCGCTGTGCCACGCGTTCAGGGCCGAGCACACCGCCGTCGCCGACCGGAGCTTCTACGAGGCCGTCTGCGAGCACAGCGTCCCGGTCGAGAGGCTGGAGCGCGAGCAGCACGGGCACCTGTGCGTCTCCTGCCTGATCAAGGTGGGGACCACGCTGCCCGACGACGGGGGCGGCTGGCGCCCCTGAACGCGGAGAAGGGCGCCCGGCCGAGGTGGCCGGACGCCCTTCGAGGGCTTTCCGCGATCAGTCCGAGTTGAAGTAGGACAGCAGTCGCAGGATCTCCAGGTACAGCCAGACCAGGGTCACGGTCAGGCCGAACGCGATCCGCCACGCGAACACGGCGGGCACGCCCGCGCGGATCGCCTCGTCGGCGGCGTCGAAGTCCAGCAGGAAGCTGAACGCGGCGATGCCGATGCAGACCAGGCTGAAGATGATCGCGATGGTGCCGCCGTCACGCAGGCCGAGACCGCCCGGCGTGAGGAAGCTCGCGACCAGGTTGGCCAGCATGAGGACCGCGACGCCGATGACCGCGCCGGTGATCCACTTGGTCAGCTTCGGCGTGACCCGCACGGCACCGGTCTTGTAGACGACCAGCATGCCGACGAACACGCCGATGGTGCCGATGATCGCCTGGATCACGATGGCGTTGCCGTTGGCGAAGGCGCGGCCGATGACACCGCTCACCGCGCCGAGGAACACGCCCTCGGCCACCGCGTAGGCCAGCACGAGCGCCGGGCTCGGCTTCTTCTTGAAGATGTTGACCAGGGCCAACACGAAACCGATGATCATCGCCGGCAGCGCGAGGGCGTACAGCTCCATCACGAAGGTGATGGTGCCCGCGACCAGGAGCACGGCCAGGGTCGCGCCGGTCTTGGTCACCACGTCGTCGATCGTCATCGGGCGGTTGGCCGCCGATGGGGGTGCAGGGTCGTAGCCGGTGCCCGCTTGCTGCGGCGGCTGACCGAAGCCTGCGTAGTTGTTCCCGTAACCGCCGGTCGGCAGGTTGCGGAAAGCGGGGTTGCTGGTGGTGCGCACCTCGTCCTCCTGTGGCGTGCTGACGCCGTCACGGGGTTCAACGACCACACGAGTCGATCGGTTCCCGTCGGGTAAAAGTGACTTTACCTGGACTGCCGATCTCACCACCCGGCAACGCCGAACGCGGAACGTAACGATCGACACAACCGGGTGAAGTTGATCGTGACCTGGACGCAACCCGGCACACCGGACCGCCGTCATTACCTGTCGTGGCGCGCAAACAGAAGCGGTTGGGCTGGGTGACGACCGGGGTGGCCCTCGGGGTCACGCTGGCGGTCATCGTGACCTTGGGTGGACGTCCTCAGGAACAGCAGCCGACGGCGACCGACAACGTGGCGGCGGGCCTCCCCGCCCCGCAACGCGCCCCCGTGACGGACGGCCCGGTCCCCCAGGTCCCGCCCGCGGCCGACCCCAAGCCGGAGTGGATGCGCAAGCTCGGCCCGAACGAGAAGCCCCCGCAGTTCGTCATGTTCTCCTTCGACGGCGCGGCCTCCAAGGCCCACTGGGACCGCGTCCTCCCGCTCGCCCAGCAGGTGAAGGCCCACGTCACGGGCCTGCTGTCCGGTGTGTACATGCTCAGCGACGACCAGGGCGGCAGCTACACGGGCCCCGGCCACGACCGGGGCGACTCGTCCATCGGCTTCGGCGGCACCCGGCAGGACGTCTCGCAGCGCATCGGCTACCTCAACGACGCGCTGGCCGCGGGCCACGAGATCGGCACCCACTACATGGGCCACTTCTGCCAGGGCGACGAGCCGAGCGTGGGCCGGTGGAACACCGACCAGTGGAACAACGAGCTCGACCAGTTCTTCGGCGTCGTCGACAAGGCGGGCAAGCAGGGCTTCAAGCTCGACCCGACCACGATCCGCGGCGGCCGCACCCCGTGCCTGGAGGGCGACTGGAAGGCCGCCATCCCGGCCATGAAGGCCCACGGCCTGGTCTACGACACCAGCCAGGTCAGCCTCGGCGTCACCTGGCCGACCGTGGTCGACGGCGTCTACGAGTTCCCGCTGCCCGAGGTGCGCGTGCCCGCGCTGAACAAGCAGGCCGTGATGATGGACTACAACCTCTGGTTCGCCCTCAACCGCGCCGACGAGGAGCCCGCCAGGGCGGCCGAGTTCACCAGCGTCGTCGTCGACACCTACCGGGACGTGTACCGGGCGGCGTTCAACGGCAACCGCGCGCCGCTGACGATCGGCAACCACTTCAACGAGTGGGCGGGTGGCGCGTTCAGCGCGGCGGTGGAGCAGTTCATGGGCGAGGTGTGCGTCCAGAAGGAGACGGTCTGCGCCACCTACACCGAGGTCATCCAGTGGATGCAGCTCCAGGACCCGCAGGTGCTGGCCCAGCTGCGCAGCTTCCCGGCCGCGCGGAACTAGCGACCGGTCTCCCCCGGCGACCGCCCGCGACGACCGGGATGTCCCCGCTATTAGGAAACAACCCTTCCCATCTAGCGCTCCTTCGCCCGGACGACCTACGGTGACCTGACCGCCGCGCTGCCACGGTGCTCGACCCGAACCGAGGAGTTGCGCATGTCCGTCACGAAGAACGCCCGCCGCACGGCCCCCAAGCCCCCCGTCTCGACCAAGCGCGCCTGGGTGAAGCCGGACTTCCGGGACTTCGACACCCCGATGGAGGTCACGGCGTACGCCGCCCGCACCTGACGCGGACCGCCCAGCCCCGACCGTGGACCCCGGCGACCTCGGGGTCCACGGTTCCGCGTCGAGCCACCGGAGCGCACCCGTGCGAGCACTGTCGTCCCCCCAGGAGTTCGCGGCGGAGCTCCGCGCGCTGGCTCCCCGCTACTGGCACGACCACCCGTTCCACCTGCGCCTGCACGACGGCGTGCTCGGCAAGGACGAGCTGCGGTCGTGGGCGGCGAACCGGTGGTACTACCAGCGCTGCATCCCGCAGAAGGACGCGGCGATCCTGGCCAACTGCCCGCTGCCCGACGTCCGCCGCGAGTGGCGCGAGCGGATCGTCTGGCACGACGGCACGCGTCCCGGCGAGGGCGGGGCGGAGAACTGGATCCGGATGGCCGAGTCGCTCGGCCTGTCGCGCGAGGAGGTCCTCGACGAGCGGCACGTCCTGCCCGGCACCAGGTTCGCCGTGGACGCCTACGTCACGTTCGCCCGCACCAGGCCGTGGCTCGAGGCCGTCGCCTCGGGGCTCACGGAGATGTTCTCGCACGGCCTGATGACCCGGCGCCTCGCGGACATGCGGGAGAAGTACCCGTGGATCGCCGAGGAGGGGTTCGCCTACTTCACCGAGCGGCTCACGGTGATCGCGGGCGAGGGGAAGTCCACTTTGGACCTCGTCATCCGGCACTGCGAGACCAGGCAGCAACAAGAGGCCGCCGTCGCCGCGCTGTCGTTCAAGTGCGACGTCCTGCGGTCCATCCTGGACACCGTCGACTACTACTCCCGCCGGGGCGGGCGGTGACCCCGGACGCGGTGCCGCGCGTCCGGATGGGCGTGCGCGCGTCCTACGACCAGGTCCGCGAGTCGCACGTCGTCCTGTTCCCCGAGGGCGTGCTGGTGCTCAACGACACGGCCGCCGCCGTGGTCGACCTGTGCGACGGCCGCACGAACGTCGCCGGGATCGCCGAGCGGCTGGCGGCGGACTTCGACGGCGTGGAACTCCAGGACGTCACCGACCTGGTCGACCGCCTCGTGGCCCGCCGGGTGGTGGACCTCGATGGCTGACGCCCCGTTCGGCCTGCTCGCCGAGCTCACCCACCGCTGCCCCCTCCAGTGCGGCTACTGCTCCAACCCGCTCGAACTCGTCGCGCGCGAGGACGAGCTGGGCACCGACGAGTGGCTCTCGGTGTTCGACCAGGCCCGCGCGCTCGGCGTGCTCCAGGTCCACCTGTCCGGCGGGGAACCCCTGGGCCGCAAGGATCTCCCGGAACTGGTGGGCCACGCGAACAGCCTCGGCTGCTACGTGAACCTGGTGACCAGCGGCCTCGGCCTCACCGCGCCGCGGCTCGCGGACCTGGTGTCGCGCGGCGTCGACCACGTCCAGCTCTCGGTGCAGGACGCGGGCGCGGCGGGGGCCGACCGGATCGCGGGCGTCAAGGCGCACCACCACAAGCTGGTCGCCGCGGACCTGGTGCGCGAGATCGGGATCCCGCTGACGGTGAACGTCGTGCTGCACCGGCGGAACCTGGACAACGTCGGCGGGATCATCGCGCTGGCCGAGCGGATGGGCGCGCAGCGGCTGGAGCTGGCCAACACCCAGTACTACGGCTGGGCCCTGCGCAACCGGGCCGCGCTGCTGCCCACCAAGGAGCAGCTCGCCGCGGCCGACCCCGTCGTCGCCGCGGCCCAGGAACGGCTGCGCGGCACGATGGAGATCGTCTACGTGATCGCCGACTACCACGAGGCCCACCCGAAGCCGTGCATGTACGGGTGGGGCGCGCGGCAGCTCACCGTGGCCCCGAACGGGAACGTCCTGCCCTGTCCGGCCGCGACCGTGATCGCGGACCTGGAGATCGACAACGTGCGGGACAAGCGGCTGGCCGACATCTGGCACGACTCCGGCTCGTTCACCGCCTACCGCGGCACGGACTGGATGCGCGACCCGTGCCGGAGCTGCGCCCGCAGGGAGATCGACTTCGGCGGCTGCCGGTGCCAGGCTTTCCAGCTCACCGGCGACGCGGCGAACACCGACCCGGTCTGCTCGCTGTCCCCGCTGCGCTCGACCGTCGACCTCATCCTCGCCACCGAGATGAGCCCGACCGTCGAACCGGCGCTGGTGATGCGGAAGGCCCGCCGGTGAAGGCCGTGCTGCTCGGCACCGCGGCGGGCGGCGGCTTCCCGCAGTGGAACTGCGCCTGCGCGCCCTGCGACGGCGCCCGCTCCGGGAGGCTCGCGAGCCGGTCGCAGGACTGCCTCGCGCTCAGCGGCGACGACCGGAACTGGTGGCTGTTCAACGCCTCCCCCGACATCCGGACCCAGCTCGTCGCGACCGCCGCGCTGAACCCCGGTCCCGGCCCGCGCGACACCCCCGTGCGCGGCGTGGTCCTCACCGACGCCGAGCTCGACCACGCGCTGGGCCTGCTGACCCTGCGCGGCGCGGCGGGCGTGGAGGTGCACGCCACCGCCGCGGTGTCCGAGGCGCTCCACGGCGACCTGGACCTGCGCGCGGTCCTGGACCGGTACGCCGACTGGACGTGGCACGACGTCGTGCCGGGCAAGCCGTTCGACCTCGACGGCGGCCTGGAGGTCACGGCGGTCCCGATCAGCGGCAAGCGGCCGAAGTACACCGGCGGGTCCACAGTGGACGGTGACTGGGTGGTCGCCTACCGGGTCGTGGACCGGCGCACCGGCGGCACGCTGGTCTACGCGCCCTGCCTCGCCACCTGGCCCGCGGCCCTGGAGCACCTGCTGGCCGACGCGGACGTCCTCGTCCTGGACGGCACCTTCCACTCACCCGACGAGATGGGCGTCCGCACCGGCGGCTCGCACGGCCAAGCCGCGATGGGCCACCTGCCGATCGCGCACAGCCTGCCCGAACTCCGCCGCCACCCCGGCGTGCGGCGGATCTACACGCACCTCAACAACACCAACCCCGTCCTCGACCCCGACTCCCCCGAACACGCGGACCTCGTCGCCGCGGGCGTCGAGGTCCCGCCCGACGGGACCGTCATCGAGATCTGAACCGGGGGGTTAAACCCACCGCGCGAAGGGGGGTCGGCAGGCCAGACTCGAACCATGACGGACAGGGACCTGGTGGGCGGACTCCGCGACCGCGTGCGGCTGGTGGCGTGGAGCCTGGTCCGCGTGCCGCTCGGACTGGCCGGGATCATCCTGATCCCGTTGCAGCTCTACGCGTACCCGCTGCTCCTGGTCACGCTGGGGATCCCCCTCCTGCTCGCCGTGACGGCCGTGGAGCGCAAGGCGCTCGGCGGCTACCGGAGGTGGGCGGGCCGGGTGCTCGGCGGCGAGATCCCGGCGCCGTACCGGCTCCCGCCCAGCCGCGGCCCCGTCGCGCGGGTCCGCGCGATCGCCACGGACCCGGCGACCTGGCGGGACTTCGCGTGGCTCTTCGTCAACGCGCCGCTCAGCGTGGTGGCGGCGGTCCTCCCGCTCACGGTGTGGATCAGCGGGACCGGGGGCCTCCTCATGCCGTTCATCTGGACGTTCGGCAGGCCGGACGTCGACTTCGCCTTCATGGACGCCCACACCCCCGGCGCCATGGTGCTGGCACCGGCGCTCGGGGCGCTGCTGATCAGGCTCGCGTGGCGGTTCACGCCGTGGGCGACCACGGCGCACGCCACCGTCGCCCGCTGGCTGCTCGCGCCGACCGCCAAGAACGCCCTCACCACGCGGGTGCGGGAGCTGGCGGACTCGCGCGCCGACACCGTGGACGCGCAGGCCGCCGAGCTGCGCCGGATCGAACGCGACCTGCACGACGGCGCGCAGGCCCGGCTCGTGGCGCTGGGCATGAACCTCGGGATGGCCGAGGACCTGATGGCCCGCGACCCCGAGGCCGCGAAGGCGCTGCTGGCCGAGGCGCGCGAGTCGTCCACGCAGGCGTTGTCGGAGCTGCGGAGCCTGGTGCGCGGCATCCACCCGCCGGTGCTCGCCGACCGCGGCCTCGACGGCGCGGTGCGCGCGCTGGCGCTGGCGCTGCCGATCCCCGTGGAGGTCGACATCGAGCTGCCCGGCAGGCCGCAGGCCCCGGTGGAGTCGGCGGTGTACTTCGCCGTCGCCGAGACGCTGGCGAACGCGGCCAAGCACAGCGGCGGGACGGCGGCGTGGATCCGGGTCCGGCACGCCGACGACCGGCTGTCCGTCATGATCGGGGACGACGGTCGCGGCGGAGCGGCCCTGACGCCCGACGGC
>NZ_JBHYHC010000045.1:0-27571 GCF_042738955.1 Umezawaea sp. NPDC059074 | reverse complement strand
GCGCGGTTGGGGTTCTTTCTGGGGGCGGAGGGTGGGGGGGGTGCGGCGTTGACGCCCGACGGCGGGTTGCGCGGGATCGAACGCAGGCTGGCCGCGTTCGACGGCGCGCTCGGACTCGCCAGCCCCGTCGGCGGGCCCACCATCGTGACCTTGGAGCTGCCGTGCGAGTTGTCCTCGGTGAAGACCTCGTCCTCCTCCGGGACGGCCTGATCCGACTGCTGGGGGCGTACGGCTTCGACGTGGTCGAGGCCGTGGACAACGGCCCGTCGCTGCTGGCGGCGCTGGTCGCGCACAAGCCGGACGTCGCCGTGGTGGACGTCCGGCTGCCGCCGACGTTCACCGACGAGGGCCTGCGGGCGGCCATCGAGGCGCGCAAGCGGGTGCCGGGGCTGCCGGTGCTGGTGCTGTCGCAGTACGTGGAGCAGCTCTACGCCCGCGAACTGCTGTCGGACCGGGCGGGCGGCGTCGGCTACCTGCTCAAGGACCGGGTGTCGGACGTGACCCAGTTCGTGGACGCGATCCGCCGGGTCGCGGCGGGTGGGACCGCGATGGACCCCGAAGTCGTGACGCAGCTGCTGGCCAGGAACGTGCGCGACGAACCGCTCGGCTCGCTGACCCCGCGGGAACGCGAGGTGCTCGGCCTGATGGCCGAGGGCCGGTCCAACGCGGCCATCGCGACCAGGCTGTTCGTCGGGGAGAAGGCGGTCGGCAAGCACACCGCGAACATCTTCGGCAAGCTCGGCCTGCCCCAGTGCGACGACGACAACCGGCGAGTACTCGCCGTACTCGCCTATCTGAACCAGGGCTGAATCCTTACGTCGGCTAAGTACCATCGGGTCCATGACGGAGACGACCGAGCTCGCTGACGAGCTGTTCGAGCTGGTGATGGCGACCGACCCGCTGGAAGCCACGCTCTACGGCATCGCCGGGCACGACGATCGTCTGCCGGACGTGAGCGAGCAGGGGCAGGCCGCGCTGCGGGCCGCCGCGGAGGACATCGCCGCCCGCGCGCGGGCGCTGCCGGACACCGACCCGGTCACCCGCGCCGTGGTCGTGCACACGGCCGAGTCGATCGTCGACCTGGTGAGCACCCGGTCGGCCGAGTACACGATCACCGGCTCGTTCTTCGCCCCCGCGGGCGCGCTGCTGACGATCCTGCCGATGATCACCGTCTCGACCCCCGAGCAGCAGCGCGACTACCTGCTGCGGCTGGCCGCCATCCCCGGTTTCCTCGCCGTGCTGACCGAGCGGCACCGCACGGGCCTCGCCGCGGGCAGGCTCCCGGTCGCCCACCTGGTCCGCTCGGCCGTCGAGTTCGTCGACCGCTACCTCGCCGCGCCGCCGTCGGCCGACCCGCTGGGCCGCTTCGAGGGCACGCCCGAGTTCGCCGCCGAACGCGACCGCCTGCTCGCCGAGGCCGTCCGGCCCGCCTACGCCGCCTACCGGGACGTGCTGGAGCGGGAGATGCTGCCCGCGGGCCGCCCCGAGGGCCGTCCGGGGCTCTGCTGGCTGCCCGACGGCGCCGCGATCTACACCGCGCTGGCACGGGTGCACACGACCACCTCCCGCACCCCGGAGGACCTGCACGAGACCGGCCTGGCGCTGATCGCGGGCCTCGCGGAGGAGTACGTCGAGCTGGGACGGCGGGTGTTCGGCACCGAGGACCTCGCCGAGGTCTTCGACCGGATGCGCACCGACCCCGCCCTGCGCTGGCGCGACGCCGAGGAGATGATCACCGCCGCGCGCGACGTCGTGGCGCGGGCCGAGGCCGTCGCGCCGGAGTGGTTCGGCACGCTGCCGACGAGCAGCTGCGTCGTGTCCGCGGTGCCGGAGGCCGAGGCCCCCGGAGCGCCGACCGCCTACTACTCGCCCACGGCGATGGACGGCTCCCGGCCCGGCACCTACTACGCGAACACCTCCCGCGCCCGGGAGCGCTACCGCTACCAGTCCGAGGCCATCGCGTTCCACGAGGCCGTGCCGGGGCACCACTTCCAGATCACCCTGGCGCAGGAGCTGACCGACCTGCCGATGCTGCGCAGGCTCGCGAACGTGACGGCGTACGCCGAGGGCTGGGGCCTGTACTGCGAGCGGCTGGCCGACGAGATGGGCCTGTACTCCGACGACGTGGCCCGGCTCGGGATGCTGTCCACCGACTCGATGCGGGCGGGCAGGCTCGTCGTGGACACCGGTCTGCACGCGCTGGGCTGGAGCCGCGCCCAGGCCATCGACTACCTGCGGGAGAACACCCCGCTGGCGCTGGTGGAGATCGAGTCCGAGGTCGACCGGTACATCGCCGCGCCCGGCCAGGCGCTGTCGTACATGGTCGGCAGGCTGGAGATCCAGCGGATCCGCGCCGAGGCCGAGGCGACCGCGGGCGAGGGCTTCGACATTCGCGCGTTCCACGACGTGGTGCTCGGTGGCGGCGCTTTGCCGTTGGCCGTTCTGGACCAGGTCGTTAGTGCGTGGGCCGCGTCGACGACCGTTCCCGCTTCGGCGTGAGCGCCGCGGTTTCGCCGTTCTTCCCTCAAGGACGGCGAAACCGCGGATTCGCCGATCACCTGCGTGAATTCGCCGAGCGAAACGGCGTCAACTGGGGAAATGCGGCGGTCGCTCTCGGCGGCCTTCTCCGGTCGGGAAAGGGCTTGCCCCTCCCGTTTCTTCGCGCCGCTAACGATATGTCCGCCGATGGCGTTCGGGCTTCTTCTCCGCGTTCCGAGACCGGCGGTCAATTCGACGAATCGGACACCGGAGGCGGCAGCCCCCACCGCGCCGGGAAGCGAACCCGCACGCCTGACCACTACCCAATGTCATCGGCCGGTTACACAGGAGATCCGCCGAGTGCGGCGAGAATAACAATTCTCCCGATCGTGTCAGTCACTACTCGGTGTTACCCGATTATTGCGGAGATAGTCCGATCGGGTGACAGCCAGAAGTTTCCAGAACGCGCGTACTACTAAGAGGACACTTCCCGCCGAACACGATTCCCCGAGGGGTTTGCGCAGGCCAGAAGGTTGTCTATGCTTATCAACGGTGGTGCCCCCGACGGGAGTCGAACCCGTACCTTTGACCCTTTTAAGGGGCCTGCCTCTGCCGGTTGGGCTACGGGGGCAGCGGGCAGCTTAAAGGTCGTGCGCGGGTTCGAGTAACGAGATCCACTCAAGACACCCGCACGGCTCAACGCAACCCGCTATTGCGGTCATTGACGTAATGGACCGACGACCGTCATCCCCAATACCGCTTCGTGATAGGCATCACAACCGAGTGCCCGTTCCACCAGTTCGTCGCGCAGCGCGGCCGTGAAGCCGACACCCAACCCCATGGCCGTGGCGACCAGGTAAGCGGTCTGCGAGAGGTGTCCGACGTCCATTTGCACGACGCGGTAGGCGCGCGAGGTGTCGTAGCGCCAGCGGGTGCGCTCCAGGACGGCGGTGTAGGCCAGCACGAGCGGCGCCTCGCCCACCCACTCCTGGTCGCCCGCCGCCTCGGCGATCTGCTCGGGCGTCCACGCCGGGCCGAGCGGCTCCAGCACGTGCCGCAGGCCGTCGTAGTGGTACCAGCCCGCGTCCAGGCCGTCGACCGAGCGCACGTGCGCGTACAGCTCGACGGGGTGCCGCCCGCCGCCGGAGGGGCTGGTCTTGAACACGGTGCCGGTGCGGCCGATGCGCGGCCGGACGGGCGACGGGCCCCCGAGCACCGCCAGCAGCTCGCCGACCTGCTCCAGGCTCACGCCGTCCGAGCCGAACTCGCGGGTGGTCCGGCGGGCCAGCAGGACGTCCAGCACGGGCGACTCGCCCCAGCTCGGCCGGTCCGGCAGCACCGGGAGGGCCACCGCGTCACCGCCCAGCGCGCGGAACGGGGCGGGCGGCGGCTGCTCACCGAGCTTCACCTCCAAGGCCGCGTCGTGCTCGTCGGCGGCCTGGTACTCGGCGTCGCCCAGCGTCCGGCTGGCGAAGTGGAAGTGCCGCGCCGACGCGCCCCAGGTCGACCACGCGTCCAGCAGGGCCCGTTCGGCGTCGTGCTCCGGCGAGCCCTCGACGATCAGCACGCCCGCTTCGACGAGCTCGTCCAGCACGCGGCGCAGCACGACGCGGTCCTCCTCGCCCAGTGGGGCGAGGAGGTCGTCGACCTCGGTGAAGGTGCTGAACTTGCGGCACAGCAGCTCGGCGGTCTCGCTGATGGCGAACTGGCGGTGGTGCAGGTAGTCGTCCCAAACGACGGCGCCGTTCTCGTAGAACAGCGTCGCGTGCTCAGCGACCTTTGCCCGCACCCAACAGCTCCTTGAAACGCTCGGCCACCCACTCGTGCACTGCGTCCGACACCAGTGTGTCCTCCGCGCGGTGCTCGAACCACCGCCAGTCGCAGTTGACGTTGACTTCGAGGAACACGTGGTCCTTCGAGGTCACCAGGAGGTCGAACGCCGCCACCTCCACCCGCCAGTAGCGGGCTAAGGCGAGGAGCTTCGCGGCGACCGCTTCGGGCACCGTCGTGGGGGTCACCCGGACGGCGTCCGGGTCGACCCAGAGCTGGGCGGGGTCGAGCTTGTCGACCTGGTAGGCGATGCACCGCCCGCCGACGACGAACACGCGCAGCTCCGTCTCGGACGGCAGGTACTGCTGCACGATCACCGGGGCCGACTCGGGGGCGTCGCTGGACCGGCTGGTCTCCAGCGGGCGCGGGAACAGGCCGTGCTGCACGCCGGGGCGCGGCTCCAGCAGGTGCCGCCCAGAGGTCTTCACGATGCAGTGGGCGCCGCCGGGCCGGGTGCGGCCGGGGCGGGTCGTCACGGTCGTGCGCGGGACCGTGAGGCCGAACGAGGCCGCGTCGGACAGCTGCGTGAGCCGGTCCAGGTGGGCCGTGGAGCGGGTCGGGTTGACGTGCGCCCAGTCGTTGCGGGTGGCGAGCCAGTTCGCCACCGCGCCCCACTGGTCGACGGCGTACGCGCCCGCCAGCGTGCCGGGTTCGACGGGGAGGGCGGAGAGTTCGAAGTGCCTGCGCCACACCAGGAGCGGACGCAGCAGCCACCGGTCCAGCTCGACCAGCGGGGCGTCGGTGTAGACGGTCAGGGGGAGGTCCACGCAGCGGTCGGCGTCGATGCGGGCCATCCGGATGCCGCGTTCGGCGAGCGCGATGGAGAGTTCGTTCATCTCCATGTCGGCGCTGCGGGCCAGGACGAGCACGCACGGCACGGGGCTGCCGTCGCCCTCGTTCACCATGCCCATCCGGTGCACCTGCTCCTGGAAGTCCAGGGTCTTCGGTGGCGAGCGGAAGAGGTAGTTCTGACCTTGCAGCAGGAGCGGAGTCGGCTTCACCGGAGTGGGACTCGGTTCGGGGAGGACTCTGACGGCTTCGAGCGGGGGTCTGGAGACCCCCGGCCCGGAAGCGGTCACGCTCAGTCGTCTTTCTTGCTTCGGAAACACTTCCCAGCCGTGACGTACTCGGCCGCGTACTCGGCCAAGGCGCGGTCCTCGATCTCACCGCGGCGAAGCTGTGCGGCCAGCTCCTCAAGGGACATCGCGGTCACCTCTTTCCCCAAACGCGCACATCACGCTTTCAGGTGATGCACAAGCAGTAGTCTGTGGTTCACGTTACGCAATGTCAAGATGAGTCTACTGAGATTGCTCTGTCTGGGGGATCAAGTTACGGCACTAAGCCAGACGGGTGTCACCCGGCCGCAACCGAACGGCGCAGCGTGGGCGACACCCGTGAGGTGTGCTCAGCTCTTGGACGCGCGGTCGAACTCGGCCTTCGGGTCGTTGATCTGACCGAGCGCGACGACCTCGCGGCCGTTGACGAACGCCAGCAACCAGTCCATGAGAACACGGAACTTGCGGTTGAAGGTGGGCATTTTGGCCACGTGGTAGCCGCGGTGCGCCAACCAGGCCAGCAGGCCCTTCATCTTGATGCCGTAGACGTCCGCCACGCCCTTGTACAGGCCCAGGCCCGCGACCGAGCCGATGTACTTGTGGAAGTAGTCCTTCTGCTGCTTGCCGCGCAGGCTCGCCACCAGGTTCGCGACGAGCACCTTGCTCTGCCGCACCGCGTGCTGGGCCGACGGGCTGCACGTCGCCATCGGGTCCTCCTCGGTGCGCGACAGGTCCGGCACGGCCGAGCAGTCGCCCGCCGACCAGACGCCCGCCAGGCCCTCGACCTGGAGCTTCGCCGTGCAGCGGACGCGGCCGCGCTCGTCGAGCGGCAGGTCGGTGTTGCGCAGGACCGGGTTCGCCTTGACGCCCGCGGTCCAGATGATCGTGTCGCTGTCGAACTCGGTGCCGTCGTCGAGGACGACGTGGCCGTTCTCCATGGTCTTCACGCGGGTGTCCAGGAAGACCTTCATGCCGCGCTTCTCGAGCTGCTGGACGGTGTAGACGCCCATCTTCTCGCTCACCTCGGGCATGACCCGCTTGGTGGCCTCGACCAGCACCCAGTTCATGTCCTCGGGCTTGAGCTGGTTGTAGTAGCGCAGCGCGTAGCGGGCCATGTCCTCCAGCTCCGCCAGCGTCTCGATGCCCGCGAACCCGCCGCCGATGACGACGAAGCTGAGCAGCCTGCGCCGCACCTCGGGGTCGCGGGTGCTCGCGGCCTGGTCCAGGCGCGACAGCACGTGGTTGCGGATGTAGATGGCCTCGCCGATGGTCTTCACGCCGATGCCCTGCTCGGCCAGACCGGGGATGGGCAGCGTGCGGGCGATGGAGCCCAGCGCGTTGACCAGGACGTCGTACTCGAGCGTCTCGACGTGGCCGTCGGCGGTCTCGAGGGTGACGGCCTTGCTCGCGTGCTCGATCTTCGTGACGCGGCCGGTGACGACGTGGCAGCGGTTGAGGACCTTGCGGAGGGGCACGACCACGTGGCGCGGCTCGATGGAGCCCGCGGCCGCTTCCGGGAGGAAGGGCTGGTAGGTCATGTGAGGCTGCGGGTCGACAACGGTCACCGACGCCTCACCGGAACGCAGTTTCTTCTGCAACCCCAGTGCGGTGTACATACCGACGTACCCACCGCCGACGATGACGATCCTCGTGGGTTGCGACTTCACAGCAGCCATACGCACATGGTCGCACCGGAGCCCCTGGATTCGCGCGTCCTGAGGGCCCGTTGTGACCACGGTCGCCGGGTGATCGCGGACACCATGGGCGTTGACCTGCGGCGTCGGTCCGCGAGGTGCATAACCGCTGAGAGGATCGATCCAGTTGCTCAGCTGGGGCTGAGGGTTTTCTCAGCCGCGGGGGCGCATCAGCACCACCGCCGCGACGGCCAGGGCGACCGCCGTGGCGAGGCCCGCGACCTCCACGACGGGGTCCGTCCCGTGCTCGGGGAGGAACGCCGTGACACCCACAAGGGTGAAAGTCAGGGCCTGCGTCAGGAGCAGTCTGCCCGCAGGCGCCCGGAGGGCGCCCACGTGGAGGCGGGACCGCGATGGGACGAGGGCCGCCAGCGCCGACGTGAGGTGGACGAGGTGCAGCAGGGGGATGAGGACGAGCACCGACGGGCGCAGCGGGTCGCCCTCGGTGAACGCGGTGGTGATCGCGGCCATCCCGATGACGAGGGCCGGGGCGGCGGACGCGGGGACCGCGACGGCCGCCGCGCTCACCAGCGCGAAGAGGACGAGGGCGACGCCCTGCACGCCGTTGGCGGCCAGGACGAGGCCGGTGGCCGCGCAGGCGAGCGCGGCGGCGGCGCGGAGGGTCCACGCGGGGAGGCCCGCCGGGAGGTGGACGGGGGTCGTCACCGGACCACCGGCCGTCCGGGGCGGTTGGCGTGCCGGAGGGTCGCGGCGACGCTGTGGCCGCGCTCGTCCCAGGGCACCACGGCCACGCCGTGCTGCTTGAGGGCGGCGATCCGGGTGCGCTGCTCCAGCACGATGATCCGCAGCGCTCCGGCGCCCCACGGGGTCTCGGTGTCGGGGCGCAGGTCGGTCGGCAGCACGTCCACCGCGAGCACCAGGCTGCCCCGGCGGGCGGCCTGGATCGCCACCTCGACCACGTGGTCGTCCAGGAACGGCGAGAGCACGACCACGAGCGCCCCGTGCGGGATCTGGTGGCGGTTGAGGACGGGTTTCGGGGCCCAGCCCGCCGACCGGGCGCAGACGACGAGCTGGTTGCGCAGCCGGAGGAGCTGGCGCCTGCCGATGCCGGGGCGGACGCCGAGCTGCGGGCGGCCCAGGTCGGCCAGCCCCACGCGGTCGCCCTGCTGGAGGTAGCCGGCCGCGAGGGAGGCGGCGGCGCGGACGGCGGTGTCCAGGCTGCCGCCGGGGCGCGGGGTCCGGCCGGGGTGGCCGGTGGACCAGTCCGCGACCGAGGAGCCCAGGTCGAGACGGGTGTCGAGGGCGAGGACCACGTCGGCGTCCGCCTCGGCGTGGTGCTCGCGGACGTGGAGGGTCGGGCTGCGCAGGGAGACGCGCCAGTCGATGCGGCGCAGGCGGTCGCCGGGCTGGAAGGCGCGGATGTCCCGCAGCTCGGTGGAGTCGCCGGGGCGGCGGGTGCGGTGGACGCCGACCAGGCCCGCCGCGCGGGCGGGCAGGAGGCCTGCGGGGAGGGCGTCCACCGGCGGGAGGACGACGCGACCGCGTTCCACGCCCACCTCGGGGCCGTGGACGAGCAGCCCGTCCGGACCGGCGAAGAGGTGGTCCGCCCGGAGATCGACGCCGTCGCCCCAGGCCTCCCGGCGGAGCTTCACGACGATGGGGTCCGTGCCCGCCGGGAGCAGGTGAACGGGGCCGAGGTCGCCCGACGTGCCGGGCGCGGGGAGGCGGACAGCCAGGAACTCGGTGCCGGACGCGGGGTCCACCTCGATGCCCGTGGTCGACGCGCCCGGTTCGGCGGTGCGCGGCAGGGCCCGCACGGTGATCGTCGGGGTGCCGCCGGGACGGGTCGCCAGGGCGAACAGGACGGAGATGACGAACGGAGCGCCGAACAGGACCAGCTCGACCTGGTGGAGCAGGGAGCCGAGCACGACCAGGCCGACGCCCAGCAGGACCGCGCGGGCGTAGGCGTCGGTGGCCCGCCAGCCCGCCGGGCGGGTGAACGCGGCCTTGACCCGGTCCGCTCGGCTCATGCGCGGGTGCTCGCCGGGCCGGGCACCTTGCCCAGCAGCTCGGTGACGACCTCCACGCCCGTGGTGCCGGAGGTCCACGTCTCCGGGCGCAGGGTGAGGCGGTGGGCCAGTGCGGCGACGGCGCAGTCCTTCACATCCTCGGGGAGGACGAAGTCCCGCCGGTCCAGCACGGCCAACGCCCGTGCGACCAGGGTCAGGGCCAGCGCGCCGCGAGGGGACGCGCCCACCTCGACGGCGGGGTGCGACCGGGTGGAGGCGGCGAGGTCGACGCAGTAGCGGAGGACGTCCTCGTCGACGGTCACGCGTTCGACGCCCGCTTGCAGCTCGGCCAGCCGGGTCGGCTCGAACACCGGCGGCACCACGGTCTCCTCGCGCCGGCGGGCGAGTCTGCGGCGCAGCACCTCGACCTCCTCGTCGGCGGGCGGGTAGCCGATGTCCAGGCGGACCAGGAAGCGGTCCAGCTGGGCCTCCGGCAGCGGGTAGGTGCCCTCGTACTCCACGGGGTTGGCGGTGGCCAGGACGTGGAACGGGGCGGGCAGCGGGAACGTGCGGCCCTCGACCGTGACCTGCCGCTCCTGCATGGCCTCCAGGAGGGCGCTCTGCGTCTTCGGGGGCGTGCGGTTGATCTCGTCGGCCAGCAGCAGCCCGGTGAAGATCGGGCCCGCGCGGAAGCTGAACTCGCGCTCGCTCGGGTCGTAGAGGAACGAGCCGGTCACGTCGGCGGGCAGCAGGTCGGGCGTGCACTGGAGGCGGCGGAAGTCCAGGTGCAGCGCCTGCGCGAGGCTGCGGGCCATCAGCGTCTTGCCGAGGCCCGGCACGTCCTCCAGCAGCACGTGGCCGCCCGCCAGCACGGCGGCGAGCGCCAGCCGCAACGAGCGCTGCCTGCCCACGAGGACCGTGCCGACCGCGTCCAGCACGGCCGTGCACTCGGTCGCGATGTCCGCGACGCTCGTGGAGTCGGTCGACGTCACAGGTTCTCCAGTCTGTCGAGCACCTCGGCCAGTGCGCGGGGGTGGGGCAGGGCGGCGTCGGGGTGGGTGAGCAGGCGGTAGACGTCCTCGCCCAGCAGGGAACGGCCTTCGGCGAGCGTGGTGACCCCCCGTTGGCGCAGCCGGGCCTCGGCGAGCGCCCGCAGCCGGGGGCGGACGCGGGACAGGAAGCGGTCGCGGTCGCGCGACGCCTCCTCCAGGCGGCCGGCCAACGTGGACGCCTGGCCGGACGTGGCGCTGGAGGCGTGGGCGGGCAGCGGGGACCAGGCGATGTCCGTGGCGCGCGGCAGGCGGGCGAGCAGCAGCACGAGCGCGGCGACCGGCAGCGCCACCACGACGGCCCAGCCGAGTGGGGCGCCCAGCTTGACCAGCGCGAACCCCGCGACCACCCCGGTCGCCAGCGCGAGCAGCAAGGCCCGGACCAGCCCCACGAGCGGCGTCACGGGCGGTCCAGGCAGGCCACGACGCGTTCCAAGGCCTCGACGGCCGACTCCGCGTCCCGCTCGGTCACCCGGTCCGGCTCGCCGAACCGGGCGCGCTGGTAGAGGCGGCGCAACGTCGACGCGGCCTCGACGTCCACCTCGTAGCGGGTCAGCAGCGCGCCGGTGAACTCCGTGGGCGTCTCGTGGTCCTGGCGGGGGGCGCCGCTCGACGCGGCCGCCTCCTCCAGGTCCAGCCACGCGGCCACCACGGCGTCCGACGGCGGACCGGACGGCCGGTCCCGCAGTGTCGTCAGCGCCTTGCGGGCCCCGGACAGCATCAGCTCCGCGCCGGGCCGACCGTCCTCCACGTCCTCGTCCGCGGTCGCCACCGCGCTGGGCCCCTGCCGCACGCGCTTGCGCCGCGGCCCGAGCATCATCACCGCGGCGCCCAACGAGAGCAGCACCAGCACGCACAACACCACCACGAGCAACGCGACCAGCGACCCGCCGACCACCCCGACGACCCCTTCGACCGGGCTGTCCTCCCCGGACACGACCGTGCTCGGCGTGGCGGCGCCCGGCGCGACGAGCGTGCCGTCGTAGACGACGGGCGAGTTCCCGCGCGCCGCGAGCGCGACGACCACGAGCGCCGCCCCCACGACCAACGGCACCACCCACCGGGACCTCATGTGAGCAGGATGCACGCCCACCCCCTCCGGTGCCCACGTTTTCACGCCACCCCGGCCGCCCGCCGCAGCACGTCCTCCACCATCGCGGGCGTCAGCTTGCCGGTGAAGGTGTTCTGCTGGCTGACGTGGAAGCAGCCGAACACGTGCAGCGGCGTGCCGCCGTCGTGCGCCGGGAGGACGACCTCGACGCCGTGGCCGAACTTCGGGCGGGGCCTTGGGACGTCCCAGAACGCGGTCAGGATCGGCAGCAGCGCCTGCCAGCCGAAGCCGCCGAGCACCACGACCGCGCGCAGGGTGGGGCGCAGCAGCTCCAGTTCGCGGACCAGCCACGGGCGGCAGTTGTCGCGTTCCTCGGGGGTCGGCTTGTTCTCCGGTGGCGCGCACTTCACCGGCGCGGTGATGCGGGTGCCGTACAGCTCCAGGCCGTCGTCGACGTGGTGCGCGGTGGCCTGCGAGGCGAGGCCGACGGCGTGCATCGCGGCGTAGAGGACCTCGCCGGAGCGGTCGCCGGTGAACATCCGGCCGGTCCGGTTCGCGCCGTGGGCGGCCGGGGCGAGGCCGACGATCGCGAGGTGCGCGTCCGCCGGGCCGAAACCGGGCACCGGGCGGCCCCAGTACTCCTCGTCGCGGAACGCGGCGCGCTTCACGCGGGCCACCTCCTCCCGCCACTCCACCAGCCGCGGGCACGCCCGGCAGGTGGTCACCTCGGCGTCGAGTTGATCGAGCGCGAGCACATCGCTCCTCTTCGAACGTAGGGTTCGAGCATGACCGACAAGGACACCGGCGAGACCAAGGACGAACCGAAGGACGTTCCCGAGGACGACCTCGTCAGCGCCCAGCACAGCATCACCGTCAAGCGCCGCAAGCTGAACTACACCACCACGACCGGGCGCGTCGTCCTGCGCCAGGAGGTGGTGGCCGAGGGCAAGTTCGACGGCCACCAGCCCAAGGCCGAGGTCTTCGTGACCACGTACACCCTGGACGGGGCCGACCCGAAGACCCGCCCGGTGACGTTCGCGTTCAACGGCGGCCCCGGCTCGTCGAGCGTGTGGCTGCACCTCGGGCTGCTCGGGCCGCGCCGGGTCGTGTCCGGCGACGTCGGCGACCTGACGCCCCCGCCGTACGAGCTGGCCGACAACGCCGAGACGCTGCTGGCGCACAGCGACCTCGTGTTCATCGACCCCGTCTCGACGGGGTACTCGCGCGCCGTGAAGGGCGAGAAGCCGGGCGAGTACCACGGTTTCCAGGGCGACATCGACTCCGTCGCCGAGGTGATCCGGCTGTGGACCTCGCGCAACGGCCGGTGGATGTCGCCGAAGTTCCTCGCGGGCGAGTCGTACGGCACGCTGCGCGCGGCGGCGCTGGCCGAGCACCTCCAGTCCCGGTTCGGCATGTACCTCAACGGCCTCATGCTGATCTCGTCCGTGCTGGACTTCACCACGCTCGACTTCACCGAGAACAACGACGTCGCCTACACGCTGTTCGTGCCGACGTACGCCGCCATCGCGCACTACCACGGCCTGCACGGCGACCGCGACCTCGCGGACGTGCTCGCCGAGGCGGAGGAGTTCGCGTCGCGCGACTACCCGTGGGCACTGGCCCGCGGCCACCGCCTCACCGAGGCCGAGCGGGCCGACATCGTCACCCGGCTCGCGGCGATCACCGGCCTGTCCGAGGACTACGTGGACCGGGTGAACCTGCGCGTCGAGCACATCCGCTTCTTCACGGAGTTGTTGCGCCACCAGCGCCGCATCGTCGGCAGGCTGGACGGCCGCTTCACCAGCTGGGACACCGACTACGGCCAGGAGCAGATGTCCGAGGACGCCTCGTACGCCGCCATCCTCGGCCCGTACGCGGCCGCGCTGAACCACTACGTGCGCGCCGAGCTGGAGTACTCGAACGACCTCCCGTACGAGATCATCTCCCGCAACGTGCACCCGTGGTCCTACAAGGAGTTCGAGGGCAAGGCCGTCACCGTGACGGCCAAGCTGTCCGCCGCGATGCGCGCGAACCCCCACCTGAAGGTCCACGTGGCCTTCGGCTACCACGACGGGGCGACCGCGTACTACGCGTCGGAACACGTGCTGGCCCACCTGGCCATCCCGACCGAACTGCGGGCCAACATCGAATCGGCCTACTACCCGGCGGGCCACATGATGTACGTCCACGAACCGTCGCGCGTGCAGCAGTCGAAGGACCTGGCGGCCTTCGTGAAGTCCGCCTCGAACCGCGGCTAGACCGGTTGGCGGCCCCGGCACGAACCGGGGCCGCCAGTCAGTTAGGCGCTGGAAAACGCCCCCACCGCGGTCACACGACGGTGCGTTCCTCGGCGAAGTGGCAGGCGCTCGGGTGGTCGCCGGTGCGGACGATCAACTCCGGTTCCTCGGTCGCGCAGATGTCCTGCGCCTTCCAGCACCGGGTGCGGAAGTGGCAGCCCGACGGTGGGTTGATCGGGGACGGGACGTCGCCCGTCAGGCGGATCACGTCCCGCCGGCCCCGTTGGGTCGGGTCCGGGACGGGGACGGCGGAGAGCAGGGCCTGGGTGTACGGGTGGGTCGGGTGTTCGTAGATCTGCTCTTCCGTACCGGTTTCCACGATCTTGCCCAGGTACATCACGGCCACCCGGTCGGACAGGTGGCGCACCACGGACAGGTCGTGGGCGATGAACACGTACGACAGGCCCAGGTCCGTCTGGAGTTCGCCCAGCAGGTTCATCACCTGGGCCTGGATCGACACGTCCAGTGCCGACACCGGTTCGTCGCAGACGATCACCTTGGGGCGCAGCGCCAGCGCTCGGGCGATGCCGATGCGCTGGCGTTGGCCGCCGGAGAACTGGTGCGGGTAGCGGTGGATGTGCTCGGGGTTCAGGCCGACCGTGTCGAGGAGGTCCTGGACGGCCTGGCGACGTGATCCCTTCGGGGCCACGTCGGTGTGGATCTCGAACGGTTCGCCGACGATGTCGCCGACGGTCATCCGCGGGTTCAGCGACGTGTACGGGTCCTGGAGCACGATCTGGATGTCGCGCCGGAGCTTCCGCAACTCCGCGCCGCGCATGGCGAACATGTCCCGGCCCTCGAACCGCGCCCCGCCGGACGTGGGCGGTTCCAGTCGCATCAGGACCTGCGCCAACGTGGACTTGCCGCAGCCGGACTCCCCCACCACGCCGAGGGTCTCGCCCTTGGCCAGCGTGAACGAGACGCCGTCGACGGCCTTGACCTGCCCCACGGTGCGCTTGAACAGCACGCCGACGCGGACGGGGAAGTGCTTGACGAGGTCGGTGACCTCGAGGATCGGTTCAGCCACGGCTGACGACCTCCTCCGCGAAGTGGCACGCGCTGGTGCGGTCGAGGCCGAGGCGGTGGTTCGCGGGGACGTCCGTCCGGCACACGTCCACCGCGCGCGGGCAGCGCGGGTGGAACGGGCAGCCCGACGGGATGTTCGTCAGGCTCGGCGGCAGCCCCTTGATCGTCTTCAGCTCCTGGCCCTTGAGGTCAAGGCGCGGCAACGACTCCAGCAGCGACTCGGTGTACGGGTGGCCGGGGGCGCGGAACAGCTGGAACACGTCCGCGTGCTCGATGATCCGTCCCGCGTACATGACGGCGATCCGGTCGGCGACGTCCGCGACGACGCCGAGGTCGTGGGTGATCAGGATCAGCCCCATCTCGCGCTCCACCTGGATCTCCCGCAGCAGGTCCATGATCTGGGCCTGCACGGTGACGTCCAGCGCGGTCGTGGGCTCGTCGGCGATCAGCATCTCCGGGTCGAGCGCCAGCGACATCGCGATCATCGCGCGCTGCCGCATGCCGCCGGAGAACTGGTGCGGGTACTCGCGGACCCGGTTGGCGGCGTTGGGGATCTTCACCAGGTCGAGCAGCTCCACGGCGCGGGCGCGGGCGTCCTTGCGGCTCATCCCCCGCCGGATCCGCAGCTGCTCCTCGATCTGGAAGCCCACGGTGAACACGGGGTTCAGCGCGGACAGGGCGTCCTGGAAGATCATCGCGATGCCGTCGCCGCGGACGTCGCGGCGGCGGTCGTCGGACGCGGTCAGCAGGTCCTCGCCGTGGAACCGGATCGCGCCCTTCGTGACGAACGCGGGCGGCGTGTCCAGGATGCCCATGATCGTCTGCGCGGTCACGCTCTTGCCGGAGCCGGATTCGCCCAGCACGGCGAGGGTCTCGCCCGCGTCGACGTGGTACCCGACCCCGTTGAGCACCTTGGCGACGCCGTCGCGGGTGCGGAACTCGACGTGGAGGTCCTCGACCTCCAGCAGTGCGGTCACGGTCGGGGCTCCTATCGCGACTTGGGGTCGAGGGCGTCGCGCACGGCGTCGCCGAGGACGACGAAGGCCAGCACGGTGATCGTCACGAACCCCGCGGGGAACAGCAGCATGTGCGGCGCGGCCTGGAAGTAGTCGCGGGACTCGCTGATCATCACGCCCCACGACACCACCGGCGGGCGCAGGCCGATGCCGAGGAACGCCAGCGTGGCCTCGGCCCCGATGAACGCGCCCAGTGCGATCGTGGCGTACACCAGCACCGGGGCGACGGTGTTCGGCAGCAGGTGCCGGAACACGATCCGCAACGGGCTCGCGCCCAGGCCGCGGGCCGCCTTCACGTAGTCCTGCTGCTTCGCGACCAGCGTCGCGGACCGCATGATCCGCATGGACACCGGCCAGGACAGCGCCGCGATGGACAGCACGACCTGGGTGATGATCCGCACCGCGCTGGGGTTCTCGGTCGGCGAGTTGAACGTCGTGAGGATGACGATCGCGCCCAGCACGAACGGGACGCCCGCGAAGATGTCGCCGACGCGGGACAGCAGGCTGTCGATCCACGTCTTCGCGTAGCCCGCGAAGATGCCGACCACGGACCCGACCAGCACGGTCAGGATCGTCGAGAACAGCCCCACGAGCAGCGACGCCCTGGCCCCGTAGATGGCCCGCGCGTACACGTCGTAGCCCTGCACGTCGTAGCCGAACCACGCGTCGGCCGACGGCTTCTTCAGGTAGTTGTCCAGGTTCGCCGCCCGCGGGTCCACCGAGGTGAACAGCGACGGGAACGCCGCCATCACCACCACGACGAGGATGATCACCAGCGAGACGATGAACGTCGGCTTGCGCCGCAGTTCGCCCCACGCGTCGCTCCACAGGCTGCGGGGCTTGCCCTGCCGCTGCGCCGAGTCGTCCACGTGGCTGAGGTCGCCGACCGCCGCGGCGGCCGCCCTCTCCAGCCCCGCGCCACCGGCTCCTGGGTCACTCATAGCGGATCCTCGGGTCGAGAACGGCGTACAGGAGGTCGACGACCAGGCTCATCAGCAGGTAGACGAGGACGAGCATCGTCACCACGCCGGTGACGGTGATGCCCTCCTTCTCCTGGATGCCCCGGAAGATCAGCCCGCCGATGCCGTTGATGTTGAACACGCCCTCCGTCACGACCGCGCCGCCCATGAGGCTGCCGAGGTCCGTGCCGAGGAACGTGATCACCGGGATGAGCGAGTTGCGCAGCAGGTGCACGCCGACCACGCGCCGGGTCGGCTGCCCCTTCGCGATGGCCGTGCGCACGTAGTCCGCGTGCCGGTTCTCGGCGATGCTGCTGCGGGTCAGCCTTGCCACGTAGGCCATCGAGGTGCTGCCGAGCACGAAGCCCGGCAGGATCAGCTGCCCGATCGACGGATCGGTCGCGTCCACGCCCACGTCGAACAGGTCCAGCCCCTGCGGGCCGAGGTAGAGGCGCAGCACGAAACCGGTGACGAACACCGGCAGCGAGATCAGGAACAGCGTCGACACCAGCACGAGGTTGTCCAGGAACCCCTGCTTGCGCAGGCCGGTGAGCACGCCGGCCGTGACGCCGATGAGCGCCTCGATCAGCAGCGCGACGACCGCCAGCTTCACCGTCGTCGGGTAGGCGGCGCCGATCTGCTCGCCGACCGAGACGCCGGAGAACGTGTCGCCGAAGTCGCCGGTGAGGATGTTGCCCATGTACTTGAGGTACTGGAGCGGCAGCGGGTCGTCGAAGTGGAACTTCTCGCTCATCGCCGCGACGTAGGACTCGGGGCACGCGCGCTGGCCGCACTTGCCCGCGAACGGGTCCTGCGGGATGGCCCAGACGAGCGCGTAGATGATGAACGTGGTGCCGAGGAACACCGGTATCAGCTGGAGGAGGCGTCGCAGCACGTAGCGACCCATGCCTGTGGCTCCTTGCGTGGTGGGAGGCCCCCGAGTGCGGGTCCGGCCCCGCGCGGTGGTGCTGGCGCGGAGCCGGACCGGTGCTCGTGGAACTGTTCGGGGATCAGGCCTTGACGCGGAACGCGGCCAGCTCGCCGTCGCGCTTGAAGGTCAGCTTCGCGGCGCTCAGGTTCTTCGAGTAGCCGCCGATGCCCTTCTCCGTCCACACGGGGATCGCGGGCAGGTCCTTCATGAGCAGGCGGTTGGCCTCCTGGTAGACCTTCACGGCCTCGGCCTTGTCCGCCGTCGAGTCGGCCTTGTCCAGCAGCGCGTCGAACGCGGGGTTCGAGTAGCCGGGGTCGTTGGACGAGGCGCCGGTGCGGAACCGCGGGCTGAGGAAGTTCTCGATCGACGGGTAGTCGGCCGACCAGTCCGAGCGGCTCATGCCGGTGAGCTGCTTGCCGTCCACGAGCTGGCGGAACGCGCCGAAGTTGGTCGCGCCCACGAACTCGCAGTCGACGCCGAGCGCCTGCTTGATGCTGTTGCACGCCGCTTCCAGCGGTTCCTTGCGGCCGCCGTCGGCGTTGGACTGGATGGTCAGCTTGCCGGTGAAGCCGGACTTCGCGAAGTAGTCCTTGGCCTTGGCCGGGTCGTACTTGCAGAACTCGCCGCACGTGCCCGCCTCGTAGCCCTCGATGCCGGGCGGCACCAGGCTGTCGACGGGCGCGTAGGAGTTGGCGAGCACCGTCTTGGTGATCTTGTCGCGGTCGATCGCCAGCGAGATCGCCTTGCGCAGGTCCAGGCTCTGGAAGCCGGGGACGTAGTACGGGACGGAGATCGCGCTGACGCCGAGGAGGTTCGCGTTCAGCACGTGGTCGCCCAGGTCAGCGACGTGCTTGTCGCCGATCTTGGCCGACGGCGGCAGCGCCTCCATGAAGTCCAGCTTGCCCGCGACCAGGTCCTGGTACGCGGTCTCCTGGCTGGAGTAGATCTTGATGTCCAGGGTCTTGAAGTGGACCTTGTCCTCGCCCTGGTAGTCGGCGTAGCGCTCCAGCTTGATCAGCGCGTTCGGCGTGCGCGAGACGAACTTCATCGGGCCGTTGCCGATGGGGTTGGCCTCGAACGCCTTCTGGTCCTTGAAGAACGCGTCCGGCAGCGGCGCGAACGGCAGGTAGCCGATCTCGCTGGTGAACACCGAGAACGGGCCCTTGAGGGTCACCTTGAACTCGTAGTCGCCGACGATCTCCAGGCCGGACATCTTGTCCGTGGCGGGCTTCGCGGCCTCGTCGGCCGGGTGCACGTCCTCGAAGCCCTTGATCTGCGCGAAGAACGTCGACGCCTGCTGGGCGTTCGGCGCGTAGGCGGCGAAGTTCCAGGCGTCGACGAAGTTCTTCGCCTTCACGTCGGTGCCGTCGTGGAACTTCCAGCCCTGCTTGAGCTTGATGTCGTAGACCTTGGCGTCCGACGTCGTGATCGACTCGGCGGCCAGGTTGTAGGTCTTGCCGTCCTCCGGCTTGAACCCGACCAGCCGGGTGTACAGCGCCTCGACCGGCTTCGACCCACCGGCCTCGGTGGTGTTGGCGGGCAGCAGGTTCGCCTTCGGCTCGGTGCCGTAGATCGACACCGTGCCGTCCTCGTTCGTACCCGCGGCGCTGTCCTTGCTCGCCCCGCCACCGCCGCAGGCGGTGAGGGTCATGACGAGCGCAACCGGTAGCGCAAGCCACGGAACCGAGCGTGATCGCGACATACATCCTCCCGCCTCAACGGCGCCGCGCGCACCTGCGCCGACGCCTCACCCCCCGAAGGGTGGATTCCCAGAACGTGAGAGGGACGGTAATGCGGGGGTGTTGCAGGTCACGCGATTGCTCCGTCACGAGCGCGTCACGATCATTACCAGTTACCACTTCACGCCAGGGCGTAGGCGATGCCGTCCAGGATGTCGTGCTCGCTCGCGACCAGCTCGGTGATGCCGGTGTGCGCGGCCAGGTGGTCGGCGATCACGCGCACGACCAGCAGGCCGCCGATGATCACGTCGACCCGGCCCTCGTGCATCGCGCCGATCGTCGAGCGCTCCGCGCCGGTCATCCCGAGCAGCCGGTCGGTGATCTCCCGGACCTGCTCGAACGGCATCCGGGTCAGGTGGATGATCCCGGGGTCGTACGCGGGCAGGTCCTGCGCGATGGCGGCCAGCGTGGTCACGGTGCCCGCGACGCCGATCCAGCCGCGCGCCTTGGCAACCGGCACGACGGCGAACGCCTCGGCCAGCACCTCGCCCGCCACCCTGGTCGCCTCGGCGATCTCGGCGGCGGTCGGCGGGTCGGACCGCAGGCAGCGCTCGGTCAGCCGCACGCAGCCGACGTCGACCGACCGCGCGGCCTCGACCGCGCCGCGCACGCCGTCCCAGGAGCCCAGCACCAGCTCGGTCGAGCCGCCGCCGACGTCGGCCACCAGGAACGGCCCGTCCTCGGGCTCCATGTCGGCCACGGCGCCGGTGAAGGACAGCACGGCCTCCTCGTCGCCGGTGATCACCTCGGCCTCGACGCCGAGCACCTCGGCGGTCATGGCGAAGAACTCGTCGCGGTTGGCGGCGTCGCGGGTCGCGGACGTGGCGACCATCCGGACGCGCTCGACGCCCTTGCGCCGCAGCACCGCCGTGTAGTCGACCAGCGCGGCCCGCGTACGTGCGATGGCCTCGGGCGCGAGCACCCCCGTGGCGTCGACGCCCTGGCCCAGCCGGACGATCCGCATCTCGCGGTGCACGTCGCGCAGCCACTGCCCGCCGCCGTCGTCCTTGGTCACGTCCGCGACCAGCAGGCGGATCGAGTTCGTCCCGCAGTCGATCGCGGCCACCCGTGCCATCGTCAGTCCTCCTCGTGTGGTGCTCCGGGAGGACGGTAGCGACCGGCTTCCGCCACGAACGACGGAGGGGAACCGGCAGGCGCCGGTTCCCCTCCGAGGACGAAGCTCCCGACGGCCTAGGACGGCTCCATCGACGACAGCGACGTGGAGTTGTTCGACGCGACCGTGACCACGGTGGTGGTGACGGTCTGGCACGTCGGGCTCGTGGTCGTGGTCGTCGTCGTGCCGCTGGTGGTCGTGGTGGTCGTCGTCGTGGTCGTGGTGGTCGAGCCGCTGGTCGACGTCGTCGTGGTCGTCGACGGGGTCGGGCAGTTCGGCAGGCTCGGCTTGGTCGTCGTGGTCGTGGTGGTGGTCGTGCTGGTGGTCGACTTCGACGTCGTGGTCGTCGACTTCGTCGTGGACGAGGAGGACCCGGTCGTCGTCGTGGTGGTGCTCGACGAGGAGGACCCGGTGTTCCCGTTGCCCGTGCCGGGGTTCGGGTCGCCGCCGGTCGCCGTGTCGTCCGGCGGGATGTAGTCCGCGTCCGAGCCGGAGAGGTCCGGCAGCGTGTCCACGCCGCTCTCGTACTGGAGCGCCCACGCCATGACCGTCGCGACGTACTCGTCGGAGTGGTTGTAGCGGAAGATCGCCTGCGCCCGCTGCTCGGTGACGCTCATGTCGCCGCCGCCGGAGCACAGGTAGTTGCCCGCGCCGATCGTGGCGTCGTAGATGTTGTTCGGGTCGCTCTTGCCGTCGCCGTTGCCGTCCGCGGCGAAACCCGCCCACGTGCCGGGGATGAACTGCATCGGGCCGACCGCGCGGTCCCACGTCGGGTCGCCGTCGAACGCGCCGTGGTCGGTGTCCGCGATGGCGGCGAAGCCCTGGCCGTTGAGCACCGGGCCGAGGATGGGCGGGCTGGCGTTGCCCTTGGCGTCCACCAGGCCGCCGCGGGCGTGGTTCGACTCGATCCGGCCGATGCTGGCGAGCAGCGACCACGGCATGTTGCAGCCGGGCTTGGTGATCGCCAGGCGGTCCGCGGCCTTGCGGTAGGCGTCCAGCATGACGCCGGGGATGCCGGGCACGCCGTCGCCGAGGTCGTCGAACGGGTTCATCCCGCCGCGCAGCGACTCCAGGTCGTTCGCGTCGGCGAGGAACGCCGCGCTCAGCTCGTCGGTCTCCGGCAGCTTGCCGCCCGCGCCCAGCTGCTCGTCGGTCGCGCCGCGGCTGCGGATCGCGCTCAGCACGTCACCCGGCCCCGGCGCCTCGGCGGAGATGTCGGAGCGGCTCGCCGCGTTGATCCAGTCCAGGGTGCCGGTGCCGGTCAGCAGCGCGGGCGCGAGCATCGCGCACGTGACCGTGGCGGCTACGCCCCACTGGCGAGGAGTCATCGTCGCGGTGCCCACGACCACTCGTCTCGCCCGGCGCTTGCGGCCCCGTTTTTTCCGCACTGCCACGAACACTCACTCCCTGAGCCTCATCGCGTCCCGCCGGACCGGAGTCCGACGACCCGCGTCACGCGCTCTGCCCCGACTGCAACCCTGCCTCATTGACATCGCGGTGTCACGGGAACGGGTTACCCATCTGCCCTAACTTTGTCTAACGAACAGGCGGTGAAACGGGTGTGCGGTCGGTTTTTCACGGTTGACGGCACCCGAGGGCGCGGATCGTCCGGCGTAGGCCGAACGGCCGTGGGCGCTCAGGCGGACGGAGCCGCGCAGTCCCCGGAGGGCCACGAGTCGGCGAGGCGGTCGAGGGCCTCGTCGCCGAACGGGTTCACGCCGCGGCCGACCGACAGCGAGTGCGCCACGTGGACGTGCAGGCACTTGACCCGGTCCGGCATGCCGCCCGCGGTGACCTTCGTGCCGAGCGACTCGATCGCGTCGCGCTCGGCGAGGTACGCCTCGTGCGCCCGCAGGTACGCGGCCGCCAGCTCCTCGTCCTCGGCGAGCCGGTCGGTCATCTCGCGCATCAGGCCGGAGCCCTCCAGCGTGCTGACCAACGAGTTCAACCGGGAGCAGGTCAGGTAGTACAGCGTGGGGAACGGGGTGCCGTCCTCCAGCCGGGGGTTGGTCTGCACGACGGAGGCGTGCCCGCTGGGGCAGCGGGCCGAGATCGTCCGCATCCCGCGCGGCGCCCGGCCGAGCTGGGACGCCACGAAGTCGCGGTCCTCCTGCGAAACGGTCACTTCGTCGCCACCGACTGCCACAGCTGCTGGTACCAAGACGTGTTCGCGGCCGGCGCGGACGACGGCCTCTCCTCTTCGGGTGAGCGCTCCGCGTCTCCGGGGAGCTGGACGATGTAGGGCGTCTCGCCGGGCCGCACGTAGTGCAGCCGCTTGCGCGCCTCGGCCTCGACCTGCGCGGGGTCGTTCAACTCCGCCTGCCGCTGCTCCAGCTTCGACACCTCGGCCGCCAACTGGGCCTGCTGCGCCGTCACCTGCCGCAGCTCGTCGCGCTGCGCCAGGTAGGTCCGCAGCGGCACGGCGATGCTCAGCGCCAACGCGCACAGCACCATCGCGAGCAGCGCGGCCCGACGGGTTCCGGACATGCCGAACGCGCCGCCCGTGCCCGCACCCGCGCGGGTGCGGGCCTTGGACGGCGCGGGACGGCGGGCGCGGTCAGGCCGGGCCGCCGCCGGAGCTGTGCTCCGACGGCGGCTCCGGTCCCGATCGGCTTCGGGCATGGGGCTCAGGCTTCCGGCGTGTACCGCGGGAAGGCCAGGTCGCCCGCGTAGCGAGCGGCGTCGCCCAGGCTCTCCTCGATGCGGAGGAGCTGGTTGTACTTCGCCGTGCGCTCACCGCGGGCGGGGGCGCCGGTCTTGATCTGGCCGACACCGGTCGCGACCGCGAGGTCGGCGATGGTGGTGTCCTCGGTCTCGCCCGAGCGGTGGCTCATCATCGACTTGTAGCCGTAGGACTTGGCCAGCTCGACCGCGTCCAGCGTCTCCGACAGCGTGCCGATCTGGTTGACCTTCACCAGCAGCGCGTTGGCCGCGCGGCGGGAGATGCCCTCCTCCAGGCGCTCCGGGTTGGTGACGAACAGGTCGTCGCCGACGATCTGGACGCGCTCGCCCAGCTCGGCGGTCATCTGCACCCAGCCGTCCCAGTCGTCCTCGGACAGCGGGTCCTCGATGGAGACCATCGGGTAGGAGTTGACCAGCTCGGTGTAGTAGCCGGTCATCTGCTCGGCGCTGCGCTTGGACTTCTCGAAGTTGTACGCGCCGTCGGAGTAGAACTCCGTCGCCGCCACGTCGAGCGCGAGCGCGATGTCGCGGCCCGGCGTGAAGCCCGCCTTCTCGATCGCGACGAGGATCAGGTCCAGCGCGTCGCGGTTGCTGGGCAGGTTCGGCGCGAAGCCGCCCTCGTCGCCGAGGCCGGTCGCCAGGCCCTTGCCCTTGAGCACGGACTTCAGCGAGTGGTACACCTCGACGCCCCAGCGCAGGGCCTCGCGGTAGGACTCGGCGCCGATCGGCGCGATCATGAACTCCTGGATGTCGACATCCGTGTCGGCGTGCGAGCCGCCGTTGAGGATGTTCAGCATCGGCACCGGCAGCACGTGCGCGTTCGGGCCGCCGATGTAGCGGAACAGCTCGAGGCCGCTGGAGGACGCCGCCGCCTTGGCCACGGCGAGCGAGACGCCGAGGATGGCGTTCGCGCCGAGCCGCGACTTGTCCGGCGTGCCGTCCAGGTCGACGAGCTTCTGGTCGACCACCCGCTGCTCGACGGCCTCGATGCCGACCAGCTCCGGGCCGATCTCGTCCAGCACCGCGGTGACCGCGCGCAGGACGCCCTTGCCGTTGTACCGCTTGGAGTCGCCGTCGCGCAGCTCGACCGCCTCGTGCTCACCGGTCGAAGCCCCGGAGGGAACCGCGGCGCGCTCCAACGTCCCGTCGTCCAGCGCCACCTCCACCTCGACGGTGGGGTTGCCTCGGGAATCCAGGATCTCCCGTGCGCCGACCTGCTCGATGACCGCCACTTGCGCTCCCCTATTCAGCTGCATGTCGTCTCGGGGCCGAGCCTACTTGTGCGGCTCCGGGCACCGTCGCAGGCACGCGCATTGCGCCGGGCGCGCGGCCGAATGGCGGACCCCTGTGCATCCCGGCGTCGGAACGGCAGGATCGGGAGCGTGACGATCCAGGTGCGGAGAGGTGGCGTCGACGGCCCGGCCCTCGTGCTGCTGCACGGGCTGGGCGCGACCGGCGACGTGTGGCGCGGCACGGCCGCGCTGTGGCCGGGCACGTGGCTCGCGCCCGACCTGCCGGGGCACGGCCGGTCGGCCCCGCTGCCCGCGTACGCGTTCGACGCGCTGGCCGAGGCCGTGGCCCCGGTCCTGCCGACCGACCGGCCGGTCGCGGTCCTCGGGCACTCGTTCGGCGGCGTCGTCGCGCTGGCGCTCGGCTCCGAGGAGCACGGGCCACCGGTCGGCGCGGTGTGCGGGCTAGGTGTGAAGGTGCGCTGGACGGAGCAGGAGCTGGCCAAGGCCGCCGAGCTGGCCGCGCGCCCGTCGAAGGTGTTCGAGACCCGCGACGAGGCCGCCGAACGGGCGCTCAAGGTCGCCGGGCTGTGGCAGCTCGTGCCCGCCGACTCGCCGCTGGTGGACGACGCGCTGGTGGAGTCCGCGGACGGCTGGCGGCTCGCCCTCGACCCGGCCGCCTACGGCGTCGGAGCCCCGGACATGCCCGCGCTGCTGGCCGCGAGCCGCGCGCGGGTCGTGCTGGCCGCGGGCGAACGCGACCCGATGTGCCCGCCGGAGCACCTCGCCGCCGTCGGGGCGGAAGCGGTCGTCCTACCCGGACTCGGGCACAACGCCCACGTCGAGAAACCCGAGGCGCTGGGGCCACTCCTCGCACGCCTGCACGCTGCCCTGGTCGGGTGAAAGTCCACAAGACACGGACTTCTGTCATCCGGACGGCTGTCGAGGAAGACGCGAACGATCGGTAGCGTTGATCGAACCATGACCGACAGCACCTTCGAGGCGTTCCGCCGAGCCGAGGCACTGCTGTCCGAACGCCGTCCCCTCGAGGCGTTGCGGGAGCTGCGCGCGGTGCTCGACGAAGCGCCGGACGTCCCCAGCGTGCAGCTGCTCGCGGGGCGGGCCTACCTCGGGTCCGCCCAGCTCAACCGTGCCGAGGAAGCGTTCCGCAAGGTCCTGGACATCGACCCGAGCGACCACTACGCCAGGTTCGCGCTCGGCAAGACCCTGCAACGCCAAAGCCGCTACCCGGAAGCCCTGGCCCAACTCCGCATGGCAGCCGCGATGAACCCGTCACCGGAGTACCAGGAAGCCCTGGGCGAGGTAGCGGCCCGCATAGCGGTAGACCGCGACCGCAGGCGCGAGAACTAGCCGCAACGGCTCCCGCACCGCCCGCGAATGGATACAGCTGGATGCTTACTGAATCCGACCACGAGCAGAGTGCATACAGTATTCACGACTGGCTGCACCTGGCCAGCCGGACACCGGTTCGACCCGAGCCCGACCCCGCGAACCCACCCGTCGCCCCGACCGGCGCGCTCAAGCGCATCAAGCCTGGCCGATCGCCGACTGCATACAGAATCCATTGACCGCCACCGGCGGTGCCGGCCGGCGGCTAGATGGTCACGCTGGCGCGGGCGTAGGCGTCTGCGCCGCTGAACACGTTCTGGCCGTATTCGGTGGAGTTGTTGTACTCCCAGACGGCTGCCCACCAGCCCTCACTGCTGCCCATGTCGCGTTGGCCGGAGCACAGGTAGCGGGCGGTGGCTAGGGCCGCGTCGTCGATGTTCTGCGGGTCCGGGTCCTGGCCGTCGCCGTTGGCTCGCTGGGCGTACTTGACCCACGTCGTGGGGATGAACTGCATCGGGCCCACGGCGCGGTCCCACGTGGGGTCGCCGTCGAGCTTGCCGCCGTCCGTGTCGTTGATGGCCTTGACGCCCGGCCTGCCGTCGAGCGGGATGCCGATGATCGGGATGGTGGCGCGGCCGTCGTCGCCGAGCTTGGCGCCGTTGATGTACCCGTGGTGCGACTCGACCCGGCCGACGCCCGCGAGGGTCGCCCAGGAGATCCGGCACGACGGGGCCTGCGCCCTCATCACCAGGTCCGCGAGGGCGTACGCGCGCAGTGCCCGGCGCGGGATGTCGGTCTTCTCGGACACCTTGCGGGTCCACTCGTCCATCGGGTCGACCGTCGACGACTGCCCGTCGGACGGGGCCGCCTGCGGCACCTGCCCCGCGACGTCCGGGACCTGGGAGCCGGGCTCCACCATCTGGAACGGCACCGGGAACTCGGCCTTCGGCTGCACGACCGGTTTCCGGTCCAGCGCCGCCAGGCCCCACGCGCCCGCCGCCACGATCATGATCAGCAGCAGGGCGAGCCCCAGTCGTCCGGCGACGCCGCCCGCCCCGCCACGCGGGCGCGGCGAGGGGTCGAGCTTGGACGGCGGAGTCACAACCACGTGACCCAGGCTACGTGCCAAACGAGCCCGTGACCGGGATGTGATCAGTGTCGAATCGTGCAACCTCGACGGCTCTGACCGTTTTGCCTGCATCCGGCGGGGTGATTGTGACCCAACCTTGCCTGCGGACCACTAGACGCCGAGGAGAGGCTTACCTAAATTCAGACAGCCTAAGTTTACTAGGAGCGCAGAGCGGGAGGAGGAGAACGTGCTCGTCAACAACGGGTTGATCGGCTTGCGGGAGGGCCTGGAGGCCGCGCTCGTGGTCAGCATCCTGATCGCTTTCCTGGTTCGGACGGACCGCCGCTCCTCCCTCCCGTTCGTCTGGCTCGGCGTCGGCGTCGCGGTGCTGCTCTCGGTCGGGTTCGGCGCGCTGATCACGTTCACCACCTCCACGATGACGTTCCAGCAGCAGGAGGCGTTCGGCGGCGGGATGTCGATCCTGGCGGTCGTGTTCGTCACCGGCATGATCTTCTGGATGCGCAAGGCGGCCCGCACGATCGCCGCCGAGCTGCGCGGGAAGATGGCCAAGGCGCTGGAGATCGGCCCGTGGGCGGTCGCGCTGGTCGGGTTCATCTCGGTCGGCCGCGAAGGCCTGGAGACCGCCGTCTTCTTCTACTCCAGCGTGCAGAGCGCCGGGGTCGGCACCACCGAACCGCTGATCGGGTTCCTGGTCGGGATCACGATCGCCGTGGCGCTGGCGTGGCTGCTCTACCGCGGCGCGATCCGCTTCGACCTCGGCAAGTTCTTCACCTGGACCGGCGCGCTGCTGGTCTTCGTGGCCGCGGGCGTGCTGGCCTACGGGCTGCACGACCTCCAGGAGGCCGCGATCCTGCCGGGCCTGAACACCCTGGCGTTCGACCTGAGCGAGTCCGTTCCCGAGGCCTCCTGGTACGGCGCGCTGCTCAAGGGGATCTTCAACTACTCCCAGCAGACCACCGTCCTCCAGGCCGTCGCCTGGGTGGCCTACGTGGCGATCGTCCTGCCCCTGTT
>NZ_JBHYHC010000044.1:0-71317 GCF_042738955.1 Umezawaea sp. NPDC059074 | reverse complement strand
CGCCCCCACCCTCTTTCGCTTTGTCAAGCCGTCTTTCCAGGCTTGACAAAGCGAAAGAGGGTGGGATAATCGGCGCAATCGGGGGTTCAGCCCCTAACCCAAAACCCCGTAAACCTCACCCGCAACCCCAGCGAAGACCATCTCCCGCTCCCCCTCCGACAACTCCCCCACCAACTCCCGAACAGCCCCCACAACATCCCCATACCCAGCAGCCAACAAACAAACAGGCCAATCCGACCCGAACATCAACCGCTCAACCCCAAAAGCATCCAGCACAACCTCAAAAGCCCGCCGCAAATCCCCCACAGTCCAAGAATCCCAAGACGCCTCGGTAACCAACCCCGACACCTTGCAAAAAACATTCTCATGCGCAGCCAACGACCGAATCATCTCGGCCCAGGAATCCAACTCCCCAGAAGCCAACGGCGGCTTCGAACAGTGATCCACCACAAACCGCACGTTCGGCAACGCAGCCACAGTCCGCCGAGCAGCAGGCAACTGATGGGGCAACGTCAACAGGTCGTACACCAACCCGGCCTTCCCCACAGCCGCAAGCCCCCGCCAAACATCCTTGCGGCACAACCACTCCGGATCAGGCTCCCCTTGAACCTGATGCCGAACCCCCTTCAACCACCGCCCCCCGAAGCCACCCTTCAACCCCTCCAACGCATCCCCAACACCCGGCGAGGTCAGGTCCACCCACCCCACCACCGCCCCGATCAACGCGGACTCCTCCGCAATGGCCAGGAACTCCGGCGTCTCCTCAGGAGCGGTGATGGTCTGCACCAACACCGTCCGAACCACCCCGAACTCCTCAGCCAACGGCTCCAAGTCCGACACCAGGTAGTTCCGCCGCAAAACAGGCCCGGTGATCCACTCCTGATCCCGCACCCGAAGATCCCACAGGTGGTGATGAGCATCCACGATCACGGCACCGGCACCTCCCGCCCCAACAGCCCGTTCTCCCGCAACGCTTCCCACAACTCCCCCGGAACCACAGCGGAGAACGCCGCGGCGTTCTCCACCATCTGCTCCCCGTTCCGAGACCCGATGACCACACTCCGAACCGCCGGATGCCCCAACGCGAACTGAATCGCCACCTGCGGCAACGTAACCCCGTACAAGCCACACACCGAAGCGATCCGCCGAGCCTTCTCCAACAAAGAAACCGGCGCATCCGCGTAGTCGTACTTAGCGTCATCAGCAACCACCGGACGCGACAACAGCCCGGAGTTGAACACCCCAGCAGCCACCACCGACACCCCACGCTCAAGGCACAACGGCAAGAACTCCCCCAACGCCGCCTGCTCCACCAACGTGTACCGCCCAGCCAACATCACCACGTCGATATCCGTCTCCCGAACGAACCGAGCAGGCATCTCCCACTGGTTCATCCCCACCCCGACGGCCCCGACGACCCCTTCGTCCCGCAACGCCACCAACGCCGGAATCCCCTGCGAAACGGCTTCGTCCCAGTGCTCATCGGGATCGTGCAGGTACACAACGTCAACCCGATCAATCCCGAGCCGCTCCAAAGAGGACTCCAACGACCGCCGCACCCCATCAGCACTGAAGTCCCACACCCGCCGAAAAGAAGCAGGAACAGCAAACCCGTTCGCCAAATCATCCCCACCCCCGTCGAACGGCTCCAATACCCGCCCAACCTTGGTGGACACCACGAACTCCGCCCGAGGCCGCCCAGCCAGAGCAGCACCCAACCGCCGCTCCGACAACCCCAACCCGTAGTGCGGAGCGGTGTCGAAGTACCGCACCCCGCTCTCCCAGGCAGCATCCACAGCCGCAGACGCCTCGTCATCGGAAACCGCCCCGTACAGATTCCCGATAGGCGCGGCCCCGAACCCCAGTCGTGTCAACGAAACCTTCACAGCAGCTCCCACGTCACGACTTGGGCCGCAACCGCAACCCGTGCATCCCACCGTCAACAGCCAGGATCGTCCCCGCGGTGGACCCGGACAACGGCGACGCCAGGTAAGCCACCGCCCCCGCCACCTCGTCAGCCGACACCAACCGCCCGTGCGGCTGCCGAGCCTCCAACGCCGCCCGCTCAGCCGCCGGGTCATCAGCCGAATCCAACAACCGCCCCACCCACGGCGTATCCGCCGTACCAGGCGCCACGGCGTTGACCCGAACACCTTCCCGCACGTGATCCGCGGCCATCGCCAACGTCAACGCGTACACCGCCCCCTTGCTGGCCGAGTACAACGCCCGCTGCGGAAGCCCCGCCCAAGCCGCGATGGAACACGTGTTCACGATCGCCGCCGAAGGCGACCGACGCAGATGCGGCAAAGCCGCCCGCGACACCCGCACCATCCCCAGCACGTTCACATCCAGGACCTTGTGCCACTCGTCATCCCCATTGGCGGCAACATCCCCCTGCGCGCCGATCCCCGCGTTGTTCACGACGACGTCAAGCCGCCCGAACTTCGCCACCACGGCATCGATCGCCGCCCGCACGCTCTCGTCATCGGACACGTCCGCGCGAACCCCGAACAGCGGTTCTTCCACGCCTTCGGGCCTCAGGTCCAAGCACGCCACCCGCGCCCCGCGCGAAGCCAACAACCGCGCCGTCGCCAGGCCGATCCCGGACGCGCCACCGGTCACCACGGCGACCAGGTCGGTGAAGTCGGTCATCACTGCTCCGTTCCCAGGGCCGTCCACACCGGACCGTCCGGGTAGCGGAAGTCGGCCAGCGTCTCGTCCTTGAGCTGCGCGGAGAACCCCGGCCGCGAGGGCGCGAGGTAACGGCCGCCGCGCACCACGGCCGGGTCCGGGAAGTGGTCGTGCAGGTGGTCCACCCACTCGATCACCCGGTCGTCCATCGTCCCGGACACCACCGCGAAGTCCACGAAGGACAGGTGCCGGACCAGTTCGCACAGCCCCACGCCGCCCGCGTGCGGGCACACCGGGACGTCGAACTTCTTGGCCAGCAACAGGATCGCGATGTTCTCGTTCACGCCCGCGACCCGGCAGGCGTCGAGCTGGAGCACGTCGATCGCCCCGGCCTGGAGCAGCTGCTTGAAGACCACCCGGTTCTGCACGTGCTCACCGGTCGCGACCTTGATCGGCGCGACGGCCCGCGCGATGGCCTGGTGCCCGAGCACGTCGTCCGGCGAGGTCGGCTCCTCGATCCAGTACGGGTCGTACGGCGCCAGCTCGCGCATCCAGTCCACGGCGTCGGAGACGTCCCAGCGCTGGTTGGCGTCGACCGCGATGCGGATGTCGTCGCCGACGACCTCGCGGGCGAGCTTCATCCGCCGCACGTCGTCGGCCAGGTCCCCGCCGACCTTGAGCTTGATCATCCGGAAGCCGTCGGCCACGGCCTGGCGGGCCAGGTCGGTGAGCTTGTCGTCGGAGTAGCCGAGCCACCCCGGCGACGTCGTGTACGCCGGGTAGCCCTCGCGCTCCAGCAGCGCGATCCGCTCGTCCCGCCCCTCCTGACCAGCGCGGAGCAGTTCCAGCGCCTCCGCGGGGGTGAGCGCGTCGGACAGGTACCGGAAGTCGACCAGCCCGACGATCTCCTCGGGCGTCATCGTCGACAGGAACTTCCACAGCGGCAGCCCGGCGCGACGGGACGCGAGGTCCCACGCGGCGTTGACCACCGCGCCGACGGCCATGTGCACGACGCCCTTCTCCGGGCCCAACCACCGCAGCTGCGAGTCGCCGACCAGCTCGGCCGACAGCGCGCCGAGCGCCGCCGCGTCCTCGGGGACCGGCTTGCCGACGACGTGCGGGGCGAGCGCGCGGATGGCCGCCGCCTGCACGTCGTTGCCGCGCCCGATCGTGAACGCGAGGCCGTAGCCGTCCGGGCCGTCGTCGGTGCGCAGCACCACGTAGGCGGCCGAGTAGTCCGGGTCCGGGTTCATCGCGTCGGAGCCGTCCAGCTCGCGCGAGGTGGGGAACCGGATGTCGAGCACGTCGATGCCGACGATCGCGGCCATGGCTCAGGCCTGCCCGAACGTTTGCTTCTGCCTGCCGAGCCCCTCGACCTCCAGCTCGACGACGTCGCCCTCCCGCAGGTACGGCTTCGGCTCCGCCTGCCCGAGCGCCACGCCCGCCGGCGTGCCGGTGTTGATGACGTCACCCGGTCGAAGGACCATGAACTGGCTCAGGTAGCGCACGACCTCGGCCACCGGGAAGATCATGTTCTTGGTGGAGGAGTCCTGCTTGAGCTCGCCGTTCACCCACAGCTTGAGCGCCAGCTGCTGGGGGTCGCCGACCTCGTCGGCGGGCACGAGGAAGGGGCCGAGCGGGTTGAACGTCTCGCAGTTCTTGCCCTTGTCCCACGTGCCGCCGCGCTCGATCTGGAACTCGCGCTCGGACACGTCGTGGGACAGCACGTACCCGGCGACGCAGGCCAGCGCCTCCTCCTGGGACTCCACGTACCGGGCGGTCCTGCCGATGACGACGCCCAGCTCGACCTCCCAGTCGGTCTTGACCGACTTGCGGGGGATCAGCACCTCGTCGTACGGGCCCACGACCGTGTCCGCCGTCTTCAGGAACACGACGGGCTCGCCGGGGATCGCGGCGCCGGTCTCCTCCGCGTGGTCGCGGTAGTTGAGGCCGATGCAGATGACCTTGCCGGTGACCGCGAGCGGCGGGCCGACGCGGAGCGTCCCCTCGTCCAGCACGGGCAGCTCGCCGGCGGCCAGCGCGTCGCGCGTGGCCCCGATCCCGCCCGCGTCGAGGAACCGGCCGTCGATGTCGGCGGTCAACGACGTGAGGTCGTACGTGCTGCCGTCGTGGCGGACCGCGGGACGTTCGGATCCCGGCTCTCCGAGACGCAAGAACTGCACGGCTGTTCCTCCTCGTCGTGGCGCAATACATCGGATGTATAGCTGGGAGGGACCGCTCCCGTCTAGAGCCGCGTGCTGAAGTCGTCCGATGAATGGTTCTTCACCACGACCACACACGGCTCCACTCCACCAACAATCCCCCGATGGGGGGTACCCCAGGCGGCTGAAGGCGGGAGCGGGGACGCACCCAGCGCTCCTAGTGTCCGTCTGAGCCGCTGCCGCCGGGGCTCCACACGCCGCCGTCCAACGAGGGAACCAGATGACCAACCACCGGGCCGCCAGGTCCACGGGGGTGCTCGCGACCTCAGCCCTGCTGGTCGCCGCCCTCCTGCACGCCTCGGGTCTCGCGACCGCCGATCCCACGGGCCCGCTCGCCGAGTCGGTGCCCGCCGCCGCGGGCGGGCCAGCGGCCGGTGGCTCGTCCGAGCGGGTCGGCCGGTCGCTCGCCGAGGCCACCGGCCCGGTGACCGCGTTCGTGGAGCTGGCGGAGACCCCGGCCGTGGAGGTCTTCACCGCCGCCCAGACCAGGGGCGAGGACAAGGACCGGGCGGGCGCGGCGGTCAGGGAGACCAGGCGGCGCAGCGACGCCGCCGCCGACAGGGTCGTCGACGCGCTGCGCGGCAAGGACCGCTCGGCCCGCGAGGTCGGGAAGACCTCCAACGCCGTCTCCGGCGTGGTCGTCACGGCCGAGGCGGCGACGCTCCGCGAGCTGTCCGCGATGCCCGAGGTCAAGTCCGTCCGGCGGACGGTGCCGAAGGTCGCGCTGAACGCGAGCGCGGTCCAGCTCACCAAGACCCTCCAGGTGTGGCAGGACACCGGCCACCTCGGCGACGGCGTCCGCATCGGCGTGGTCGACACCGGCGTCGACTACACCCACGCCGACTTCGGCGGTCCCGGCACGAAGGCCGCCTACGACGCCGTCGACCGCACCGTGGCCGACCCGTCGGTCTTCCCCACCGCCAAGGTCGCGGGCGGCAAGGACTTCGCGGGCGACGACTACGACGCCAACAACCCGGAGAAGTCGACGCCCAAGCCCGACGACAACCCCCTCGACTGCGCGGGCCACGGCACCCACGTGGCCGGGACGGCGGCCGGCTACGGCGAGAACGCCGACGGCACCACCTTCACCGGCGACTACGCGGCGCTCGACGCCGACCGCCTCGCCAAGATGGAGGTCGGTCCCGGCACCGCGCCCAAGGCGTCGATCTACGCGCTGAAGGTCTTCGGTTGCGCGGGCAGCACCGACATCACCGCCCAGGCGCTGGACTGGGCGCTCGACCCGGACGGCGACGGCGACTTCTCCGACCACCTCGACGTGGTGAACATGTCCCTGGGCAGCGACTACGGAGCGCAGGACGACCCCGACTCGCTGTTCGTCCGCAAGCTCACCGAGGCAGGCGTGCTGGTGGTCGCCGCGGCGGGCAACGGCGGCGACTTCTACGACGTCGGCGGCTCCCCCGCGAACACCCCGGAAGCGCTTGCGGTGGCCAACACCAGGGACGCCTTCGCCGTGCTCGACGGCGTGGAGGTCGCGGGCGCCACGCGGCCGGGCCAGTACAGCCAGTCCTTCACCGGCTACGACACCCTCGACCTCACCAGGGCCACCGTCCCCCTCCAGGGCCCGGACAACACCGACGGCTGCCAGCCGTTCTCCGATGCCGACAAGGCGCTGGTCGCGGGCAAGTTCGCCTGGCTGGACTGGGACGAGGACGACGCGACCCGCGCGTGCGGCACCGCCGTCCGCACCGACAACGCCACGGCGGCGGGCGCGGAGGGCGTGGTGCTGTCCTCGACGCGGGACAACTTCCTGGCGGGCATCGCGGGCAACGCCACCATCCCGGTCTTCCAGCTCACCGGCACCGCGACGGAGGAGCTCCGCCCCGCGCTGCGCGACGGCACGCTCGCGATCCGCATGACCGGGACCCTCCGCAAGGCCGCTCCCACGACCTCCCCCAAGCTCGCGGACACCATGACGCCGTCCTCGTCGCGCGGCGCGCGCGGCCCCGTCGCCGCCAAGCCGGACGTCGCCGCCCCCGGCGACACGATCCTGTCCGCCGAGGTGGGGTCCGGCACCCGTGCGATCAGCAAGGGAGGGACCTCGATGGCCGCGCCGCACGTCGCGGGCATCGCCGCGCTGGTCAGGGAGACCCACCCCGGCTGGTCCCCGGAGGAGGTCAAGGCCGCGGTCGTGAACACCGCTGGCGCGGACGTGAAGTCCGGCGACGACAACACCGGCGGCACCACCGAGGCCCCCATGCGCGTCGGCTCCGGGCGCGTCGACGCCCGCGCGGCGGTCGAGACCGGCGTGCTGGCCATGGTCGAGGACGACCCCGGCTCGGTGGGCGTGTCCTTCGGGCCGGTGGAGGTGGCGGGCCCGGTGTCGGTGACCAAGACGGTCAAGGTGGTCAACAAGGGCGACCGGCCGCAGACGGTGGCGATCTCCTACCAGTCGTCGACGTCCGTGCCCGGCGCGGCGATCGACGTCTCGACCCCGGTGGTCCCCCTCGCGCCGAGGGGCGTGGCCCGCGTCCGGGTGACCCTGCGCGTCGCCAAGCCCGAGGACCTCCGGAAGTCCGCAGACCCGACGGTCGCGAAGACCCAGGCGGGCCAGAAGAGGCAGTTCCTGGCCGAGGTCTCCGGCAGGCTCGTCCTCAAGCCGGTCGGGAGCGGGACCGGTCTGCGCGTCCCGGTCTACGCGGCCCCCAAGCCCGTGGCCGACCTGACCGCGGGTCCGGTCGCGTTCACCGGCGACCAGGGCGCGCTCGGCGTCACCGGCCGCGGCCTCGCGCAGGGCGAGGGCGACCTCGCCTACCGCTCCCTGCTCAGCGTCTTCGAGCTGCAGGCGACCAGCGAGCAGCTCCCGGTCTGCGACGCCGACCGGAAGACCGGCTGCGCCGTCAACACCGCCGCCAGGGGCGCCGACCTCCGCTACGTCGGCGCCGCCTCCACGGTGGGGGCGGCGAGGGTCCAGGGCTCCCCGGCCGACGCGCTGCTGGCGTTCGGCATCGTCACCTGGGGGAACTGGACCACGTTGGGCGGCAACAACTCCCCCGTGGTCTCCATCGACACCACCGGTGACGGCAAGCCCGACTTCACCGTCGAGGTGGTGAAGCCCAAGGACGCCGCCGGAAGCGTCACCGCGGACGTCTGGCTGGCCCGCACGAAGTCGGCCGACGGCACCGTCGTGGACGAGCGGCCGGTCAACGGCCAGTACGGCGACGTCGACACGAACGTGATGGACAGCGACGTCATCGTCCTGCCGGTGGCGTTGTCCGCCCTGGGCATCGACCCGGCGGCGGCGTCCCACCGGATCGGCTACACCGTCGACACCGAGGGCGACTACACCGCGCCGGGCGAGGAGGACGGCGTCGTCGACCGCGTCGACACCCCGCTGTCCTTCGACCCGCTCAAGCCCGGCCTGTGGGTGCGGGGCAGCGGCGACGCGGCCCTGACCTACGAGGCGAGGTCGGGCACCGCGCTGGTCGTCACCCGCGACCGGGAGGCGTTGGCGGCGGACGGGTCGGACACCCTCCTCGTGCTCCAGCACCACAACGCGACCGGCGGGCGCGCCCAACTGGTCAAGCCGACCGACCGCGACTGAGCGTTCCGCACGACGGGCCCGGCGTACCCACTTGGGCGTGCCGGGCCCGTCCCGTTCTCGGCATACTCGATCGATGGGCTTCGTGGTGGGACTGGACGCCGGCGGCACTTCTACCAGGGCGGTAGTCCTGGATCTGGACGGCACCAGGCTGGGCGCGGGCGTGGCGGGCGGAGCCAACCCCAACTCCCATCCACCGACCCGTGCGGCGGCGCAGATCCGCGCCGCGCTGCGAGCCGCGCTGGACGGCCTGGACGCCCGCAAGGTCCAGTCCGGGGTCCTCGGCATGGCGGGGGCCAGCAAGCTCACCGACCCGGCGGTGGCCGAGCTGTTCACCGAGGCGTGGACGGGCGCGGGCCTGCGCTGCCCCATGCGGGTCGTCACGGACAGCGAGGCCGCGTTCGCCGCGGGCTCGGCGTCGCCGGACGGCACGGTCGTGGTGGCGGGCACCGGCTCCGTCGCGGCCAAGATCGTCGACCACAAGGTGACGCGGACCAGCGGCGGCTACGGCTGGCTGCTGGGCGACGAGGGCTCGGCCTTCTGGATGGGCCGCTCCGCCGTGCGGGACACCCTCTGCCAGCTGGAGACCGCGAACCCGTTGTCGGCGTTGGCGGAGGCGGTGCTGGGCATGTCCCTGGTGGAGGCCACGGACCGCCGCAAGATGTGGTCCCGGCTCATCACCGTCGTGAACAGCACCCCGCCGATCGCCCTGGCGAAGTACGCCCCGCTGGTCAGCGCGATGGCCGCGGACCGCGACCCGCACGCCCAGGAGATCGTCGAAGCGGCCGCGGCCCTGCTCGCCGACACGGCCATGGCCACCAGAACGCCTGGGGAGAGCACGCCGATCGTCCTGGTCGGCAGCCTGGTGGGCCCGTCCAGCCCGGTCGGCGACCGCCTGCGCGCCCTGCTCCGGGCTCGCTCCAACGGCACGGTGCGGCTGGCCACCGAGGGCGCGGCGGGCGCGGCCTGGCTCGCGGCCATCGACCTGCTCGGACCGACCGCTCCCCGCCCGGCCTAGCCCTCTGCCTTGGCCGCCGCCGACTCCCCGTCCACCCGCGGGTGCCGCAGTCCGGGGTGCCCCTCGGGCAGCGCCCGCCGCAGCAGCCACCACGACACCGCCAGGCACACGGCCTGCAACGGCCACGTCAGCGCGGCCCGCGCCACCCCCAGCGCCACGACCTGCCCGCCGAGCCACAGCGAGCCGAACACCAGCACCCGCACCACGTACTGCCCGACCCACGCCCAACTGGCGATCCCGTACGCCCGCAGCAGGTCGGGATCCCGCCGCCAGCGGGTCTTCTGGCCCACCACGACCCCGACGACGACCCCGAGCAGCGGCCACCGCACCACGATGCTCGCCGCCCACAGCAGCGCCGACGCCACGTTGGACAGCAGCTGCACCAGGAAGAAGTCCTCCGCGCGCCCGGTGTGCAGGGCGACCAGCGCCGCGATCACCACCATCGCCACGCTCACGACGGCGGCCCGCGGCTTCTCCCCGCGCACGAGCCGGACGATCCCGATCACGACACCGCACAGCACCGCGGCCCACGCCCCGACGACGACGGACTGCCCGGCCACCAGCCACCCGACGACGAACGCCACCGGCGGCAGGGAGGCGTCCAAGGCCCCTCCCCGGCCTCCCAGCAGCTCGGCCAGCGACTCCTGACGGGTCTCGCTCATGCCTCCAGCTTGCCTTAGGCAAACCTTACCCAGGTAACGGACCCGCATCAGCGTTCGGCAAGAGCATTGACGATTGTGACCCCCGTAACTACGGTTGCCCGAAATCGTCTGGAAAGTTAACAGACAGGAGAACCGATGCGAGCCGGAAGCCCCCGACTGCTGCGCGAGATCAACGACCGCGCGGCCATCGAGGCGCTGCTCCGCAACGGTCCCCTCACGAGGGCCGAGCTGGAGGGCCTGATCGGCCTCTCCAAGCCCGCGACGGCGCAGCTCCTCACCAGGCTCGAGGAAGCGGACACCGTCCTGCGCAACGGTTTGCGCGGCGGCGGACGCGGGCCGCGGGCCCAGCTCTGGTCGGTCAACGGAGCGCTCGCGTACGTGGCGGCGGTGGACCTGACGCCGGACACGGTCGACGTGGCCATCGCCGACATCTCCGGGGCCCTGCTCACCGAGCACCGCGCCCCGATGCCGAAGGCGGGCAAGAGCGAGGTCCTGGAGGCCTTCCACAGCGCCGTCAGCAAGGCCGCGGGCCAGGCCGGACTCACCCCGGACGCGCTCCACCACGTCGTGGTCGGCAGCCCCGGCGCGGTCGACCCGGCCACCGGAAAGCTCGCGTACGCCCCCCACATGCCCGGTTGGGGCGGTTTCGACCTCCTCGCCGAGCTGCACGCCCTGCTCGGCACCACGGTCACCGTCGAGAACGACGTGAACCTGGTCGCCGTGGAGGAGATGATCGCGGGACGGGCGACCGAGGTCCGCGACTTCGTCCTCATCTGGCCCGCCGACGCGGTCGGCGCGGCGGTCGTCGTCAACGGCGTCCTGCTCCGCGGTGCCACGGGCGGCGCGGGCGAGATCGACGGCCTGCAGATCCCGGACCGCGCCAACGCCGACACCGGCACCGACCGCACCGGCGGCACCTTCGGTGAACTCCTGGACAACGGCGCGCTCGTGCGGCTCGCCCGCGCCCACGGCGTCGCGGCCCGCACCGGCGAGGGCGCCGTGCGCAAGGCCCTCAGCTCGGGCCCCGCGGGCCGGGAGTTCCTGGTCGACCTGGCCCGCCGGATCGCCACCGGCGTCGCGGGCGTGATCAGCGTCCTGGACCCCGAACTCGTCCTGCTCTCCGGCGACGTCGCCCAAGCGGGCGGCACCACGCTCGTCGACCTCGTCTCGGCGGAGATCCGCCACCTGGTGGTGCCCCGCACCCCAGTCCAGCTCGCCCTGGTCACCGGGAAGCCGGTGCGCTCCGGCGCACTCCACACAGCCCTCTCCGTTGCCAGGGAACAGGTGTTCGGCCTACCCGCCGCCACGACCGAACCCTTCCGAGGACCGCACCACGGCAACGCGGCCGTCGATTTCGCCCACCCCACCCACCGTTGAATCTCCCAGGAGGGCCAATGCGCACCAAGGCAGGCCGTTCGCGGCTTCGCTTCCGGTCAGCACTGCTCATCACGACAGCGGGCATGATGGCCGCCGCGTGCACCGCCGGTGGCGGCGCCGCGTCCGGCCCCGCCGCGGCGCCCGGAGCGGACCAGGCCGTCACGGTCCAGGTCTGGAGCAACTTCTCCGACCGCGAGCTGGGGATCCTCAAGGAAGCGCTGGACAAGTACCACGGCAAGCACACGAACATCACGATCGACAACCAGGGCAGCCAGGACGACGACAAGATCACCCAGTCGATCCGCAGCGGCAACCCGCCGGACGTGGCGATCTCGTTCACCACGGACAACATCGGCCAGTTCGCGTCCTCCGGCGCGTGGCAGGACCTGAAGCCCTACATCGAGCGCGACAAGTACAACCTGGAGGACATCCCCCAGGCGGTCCGCGACTACACCGAGTACGACGGCAAGCGGGTCGCGCTGCCGATGCTCGCCGACGTCTACGGCCTGTACTACAACAAGGACCTGCTCGCGAAGGCCGGGCTGACCAGCCCGCCGAAGACCACGGCCGAGCTGCTCGACTTCGCCAAGAAGACCACCGTCAAGGCCGCCGACGGCTCCATCGAGGTCGCGGGCTTCCTGCCGCAGATGGGCTTCTACGCGTTCAAGCCGCAGATCGTCGCGACGGCGTTCGACGCGAAGTGGATCGACAAGGACGGCAAGTCCATCCTGGGCACCGACCAGGGCTGGAAGGACATGTTCACCTGGCAGAAGGAGCTCATCGACTTCTACGGCTGGGACAACCTGCAGAAGTTCACCGCGGGCCTCGGCCAGGAGTACAGCGCGGACAACGGCTTCCACGCCGGCAAGGTCGCGATGATGATCGACGGCGAGTACCGCACCGCGTTCCTCGCGGACCAGACGCCGAACCTGAACTACGGCACGGCGACCATCCCGACGTCGAAGCCGGAGAACTACGGCGGCGGCTACACCACCGGCACGATCATCGGCATCCCCAAGGGCGCCAAGAACCCCGGCGCGGCGTGGGACCTGGTCAAGTACCTGACGTCGGACACCGACGCCCTGGTCGGCCTGGCCAACGGCCTGCACAACGTGCCCAGCACCAAGACCTCGCTGAGCAGCCCGGACCTGAAGCTGGGCGACACGTTCAAGCCGTTCCTGGACGCCTTCGCGAACAAGAACCTGAAGTCCAACCCCGCCAGCACCATCGGCGACCAGTACCTGAAGATCGTGTCCGACTTCGGCGTCTCGTGGCAGACCGGCACGGTGCCGGACCTCGGCGCGGGCCTGACCGCGCTGGACAAGCAGATCGACGACGCCAAGGCTCTCGGTAAGTGAGGTTGGCGCCGTGACCGCGACTCTGCCTGGTCAGACAGCGGAGCCTGCGATCGCCCGACCCGCCCCCAAACGGGGGCGGGCTCGGGTCCGCAGCCGCAACCGCAAATGGGTGATCCTCTTCCTGGCGCCGTGGGCCGTCGGTGTCACGGTCTTCTTCATCTACCCGTTGTTGGCCACGGTGTACTTCTCGTTCACCAACTACAACGGGCTCGACACGTCCGACTTCGTCGGCTTCCGCAACTTCGTCTACCTGTTCACCGGTGACCCGGTCGTCAAGACCGCCGCGGTCAACACGCTGTGGCTGGTCGTGGTCCTGACGATCCTGCGGGTCGCGTTCGGGCTCGGCGTCGCGTCGATCCTGGCGCGCGTCACGACGGGCAACAGCTTCCTCCGCACGCTCTGCTACCTGCCCTCGCTGGTCCCGCCGGTCGCGGCCACGTTGACGTTCGTCTTCGTGTTCAACCCCGGCACCGGGCCGGTGAACACCGTGCTCGGCTGGTTCGGCATCAACGGTCCGCTGTGGTTCAACGACCCGGCGCTGTCGAAGCCCGCGCTGACGCTGCTCACGCTGTGGGGCTCCGGCGAGATCATGATCATCATCCTGGCCGCGATCCTGGACGTGCCGAAGGACCTGTACGAGGCCGCGCAGCTCGACGGCGCTGGTCCGGTCATGCAGTTCCGCAAGATCACGCTCCCGACGATCGCGCCCGTGCTGCTGTTCGGCGTGGTGAACTCGGTGATCTTCGCGTTGCAGTACTTCACCCAGGCGATCGTCGCGGGGTCGGTGGCGTCGGGGTCGGCGGACATGGTCGGCAACAGCCAGATCATGGGCTACCCCAACAACTCCACGCTCACGTTCCCGATCTGGCTGTACCAGCAGGGCTTCCGGGCCTACCACATGGGCTACGCGTCGGCCATGGCCGTCGTGCTGTTCATCGTGTCCTTCGCCTTCACCGCGATCCTGATCCGCCAGCTCCGGGCGGGCAACTCCGAGGAGGCGAGGAGCTGATGACCGCTCTGCTCAGCGAACCCCCCAAGGTCGCGGCGCCGAGAGCCGTTCCCAAGCCCCGCAAGACCAAGGCCCAGCTGCTGAACTGGATCGCGGTGCACAGCATCGCGCTCGTCATGGGCGTGATCTTCACCGTCCCGCTGCTGTTCGTGCTCCTCACCTCGGTGATGTCCGACCAGCAGGCGCTCACGGCGAACATGTGGCCGACCGAGTGGCACTTCGAGAACTTCGTGTCGGTGTTCGAGAAGGCGCCGATGCTGACGTACTTCGGCAACTCGCTGCTGTACTCCGGCGTCGCGACGCTCGGGATGCTGGTCTCCAGCATCCCGGCGGCCTACGCCATGGCGCGCTTCAGGTTCCGCGGCAGCAACGCCGCGTTCATGCTCCTGATCGCCGCCATGATGCTGCCCCCGCAGGTCGTCGCCGTCCCGCTGTACAGCATGTGGGCCAGCGCGCACCTGACCGGGACGCTGTGGCCGCTGATCGTGCCCTACCTGGTCGGCGACGCGTTCAGCATCTTCCTGCTGCGCCAGTTCTTCCTGACCATCCCGGAGGACTACCTCGACGCGGCCCGCATCGACGGCTGCAACGAGTTCCAGATCCTCTACCGCGTCCTGCTGCCGATGACGAAACCCGGCATCGCGGCGGCGTCGCTGTTCACGTTCCTCTACACGTGGAACGACTACTTCGGCCCGCTGCTGTACGTCGGCGAGCGCCAGGACAGCTGGCCGCTGTCCATCGCGCTCGCGTCGTTCCGCGGCATGCACCGGTCGACGCAGTGGAACCTCACCATGGCCGCGACCACGCTGGTCCTGATCCCGGTGCTGGTGCTGTTCCTCTTCGCCCAGAAGTCGTTCGTGCGGGGAATTACCTTCACAGGAGTCAAGGGATGAAGCTCACCGTTGTCGGAGGCGGCTCGACCTACACGCCGGAGCTGATCGACGGCATCGCAGGCCGCCGCACCAGCCTCGACGTGGACGAGATCGTCCTGGTCGACCCGGACGCGCACCGCCTGTCGGTCATCGGCCCGTTCGCCCAGCGGCTGCTGGCGCACGCGGACCACCCGGCCAAGATCACCACGACCGCGAGCCTCGAAGAAGGTGTCGAGGGCGCGTCGGCCGTGCTGCTCCAGCTGCGCGTCGGCGGGCAGGCGGCCCGGCGGGTCGACGAGACGTTCCCGCTGGCCTGCGGGTGCGTCGGCCAGGAGACGACCGGCGCGGGCGGCCTCGCGAAGGCGCTGCGGACCGTGCCGGTGGTGCTGGACATCGCCGACCGCGTCCGGGAGATCGCCGGACCGGACACGTGGATCGTCAACTTCACCAACCCGGTCGGCATCGTGACCCGCGCGCTGCTCCAGGCGGGCCACAAGGCCGTCGGGCTGTGCAACGTGGCCATCGGCTTCCAGCGCTGGGCGGCGGGAGTGCTCGGCGTCGAGGCGGACGCCGTGCAGCTCCAGCACGTGGGCCTCAACCACCTGACGTGGGAACGCGGCGTGGTCGTCGACGGCGTGGACCGGCTGCCCGACCTGCTGGGCGAGCACGGCGACGCGCTGGCCGAGCACATGGGGCTGCCGCTGTCGCTGATGCGGCGGATCGGCGCGGTGCCGTCCTACTACCTCAACTACTTCTACAACCACGACGCGGTCGTGGAGAAGCAGAAGGTCGAGGTGCCGCGCGCGGAAACCGTTGCCGCCGTGGAGAAGGAGCTCATGGACATCTACGCGGACCCCAGCGTGGTGACCAAGCCCGAGCAGCTCGCCCAGCGCGGCGGCGCCTTCTACTCGGAGGCGGCGGTGCAGCTCGTGCACTCGCTCACCGGCGGCACGGGCGCGGAGCAGCACGTGGTGAACGTGCGCAACGACGGCACGCTGCCGTTCCTGCCGGACGACGCCGTGATCGAGGTGCCCGCCACCGTCACCCCGGAAGGCGCGGTGCCGCTGCCGATCGACCCCGTGGAACCGCTGTTCTCCGGGCTGATCGCGAACGTCACCGGGTACGAGTACCTCGCGCTGGACGCCGCCGTGCACGGCGGACGGGACCGGGTGGCCACCGCGCTGCTCGCCCACCCGCTGATCGGGCAGTACGCCACCGCGGAACAACTGGCCGACGAGTTGATCGCGCAGAACAAGGATTTCCTGCCGTGGGCGAAGGACTCCTGACCGGAGACCGCTCGTCCTTGATCAAACACAGGCCCACGAGGAGCTTGGAAGCATGACCGACCGGGTGCTCGCCATTGACGGCGGGAACAGCAAGACAGCCGTGTTGCTGGTCGACGCGGACGGGCAGGTGCTCGCGCAGGTGCGCGGGCCCGGAGCCTCTCCGCAGAACGTCGGCCTGGAGCGCAGCCTGGAAATCTTCGACGGGCTCGTCCGCGACGTGGCCCGGCAGGCTGGACTGTCCCCGGACGAGCGGATAGCGAGGCACACCGCCGCCTACCTCGCGGGAGCCGACCTGCCGCGGGAGGAACGCGAACTCCAAGCGGAGATCGAGCGGCACGGCTGGTCCGACACCTCGGTCGTCGGCAACGACACGTTCGCGCTGCTGCGGGCGGGCACCACCGACGGCATCGGCGTCGCGGTGGTGTGCGGCGCGGGCATCAACTGCGTCGCCGTCGCCAAGGACGGCCGCACCCACCGCTTCCCCGCGCTGGGCCGGATCTCCGGCGACTGGGGCGGCGGCGGGCACATCGGCAGCGAGGCCCTGTGGCTCGCCGTGCGGGCGGAGGACGGCCGCGGGACGCCCACCGCGCTGCTCGACGCCGTGATCGCGCACTTCGGCACGACGACCATCGCCGAAGCCGTGGAGCGCATCCACTTCGGCGAGGCGGACGCGGACGAGCACGCGCTGTGCCAGGTGCTGTTCGACGTGGCCGCCTCGGGCGACCAGGTGGCGCTGGACGTGGTGGCGCGGCTGGTCGAGGAGGTCACCGTGCTCACCGAGGTGTCGCTGCGGCGGCTGGACCTGCTGGAGGAGCGGGTCGACGTGGTGCTCGGCGGCGGGGTGCTCACGGGTACCGGCGACATCGTTGTCGGGGCCGTGCGCGACCGGCTGTCGGCGGGCGCGCCGCACGCGCGGATCCGCGTGGTGGACCTGCCGCCGGTCGTGGGCGCGGCACTGCTGGGCCTGGACACCATCGGCACCAGCCCGGCCGCCGAACTGCGCCTGCGCTCGGCGTACGCGGACCTGCCGGCGGAACCGGCGCTCGGCGTCGCGGCAGGAGGGTGATCGCGTTGTCACGGCGAAGGCGGGGTGTCTTCGCTGGGGAAGACCGACCCGAGAGGGGTCGGGTCGGTTGGCGAAAGCAGCGTGCTGAGGCGCTGCTCTAGCCCCTAGGACACCGACGCGGGGGAGTTGATCGGCGGCGGCGCTCCCCCGCGTCGGCCCCAGACCCCGGTGCGGGGCAGTTGATCGGCGGCGGCGCTGCCCTGCACCGGGCCCCACTCGAAGTCGAGCGGGGCCTGTTAATTTCCCGGTCCCGGTGCTGGTCACCGGGTTCCGGCGCTCAGGCGCCGGTTAGGGCTCCCGGTGCTCGGGTACCGGAGGAGTAGACCTCGGTGCGGGGGAGTTGATCGGCGGCGGCGCTCCCCCGCACCGGGCCAGACCGCCCCCGTGGCCCGTCCCCGCCCCCGACCGGGACGGGCCGCGGGGGCTTCCTCACGGACCGGCGGGAGCCGACGACGAGGGTGCCTCCACGAGCGAGCTGACGGGCACCTCCGGCACCGACGGCAGCGCGGGCAGTTCCGGCGTCGGCGTGACCCCCACCGCGCTCGTCACCTCGTCGGAACGCGGTGGCGCGGACTCGCTGGTCGACGCCGTCGAACTGGGCCCGGCCGAGGCGCGCGGGGTGGTCGTGGTCGTCCTCGACGGGCTCGGGGACGTCGACACCACTCGACCTTCGAAGTCCATCGGCGGCAGGTCCCCACCGCTCTGGCGGCGTTCCGGATCACCGCTGCGACTCGGGTCGGCCGCGCCGCGCTCGCCGCGCGGGTGCTCCGCGGTGCCCCCGAGCCCGATGCCGAGCGCGAGGCCGACGAGCGCGGCCACGGCGCCCACGGAAATGACGGGCAGGGGCAGGCGAACAGGCAAGGCCTCTCCAGGCGCGATCGACAGGCGGCGGGACGACAAATCCTAGGGCGCGAATTGCGATAAACCGCCCAATAAGCACATCCCGTCCCTCGAAAGAGTGACGGAAAGACACGGCCGCATCACAAGACGGGAGACCGCGGGAATCCATTCCCGGTCAATTCGGTTTACGTCGGTGGCGACGTGCGCCACCCTTCGGTGGCGCGGTCGGACGGGCCGGAGGCATGCTTGTCCGCGCGACCTCGGAGGGGATCGGCACGGGTCGCGCAGAGGGAGGGGATCGCAGGTGCAGGACTTGGACAGCTTCGTGGCGATCGGGGACAGCTTCACCGAGGGCATGGACGACCCCGGACCCGACGGCATCTTCATGGGGTGGGCGGACCGCCTCGCGGCGATGATCTCCGCGCAGAACAGCGGCTTCCGCTACGCCAACCTCGCCATCCGCGGCAAGACCCTGCACGAGATCGTCGAGGAGCAGCTACCGCTCGCCACCTCGTTGAAACCGCAGCTCGTCGCGTTCTGCGGCGGAGGCAACGACATCCTCACCCCCGGCACCGACCCGGACGCGCTGGCCGAGATCTACGAGATCGCCGTCGCCGACCTCCGCGCCGCGGGCAGCGAGGTGATCATCTTCACCGGCTTCGACACGAAGACCACCCCGTTGTTGCGCTCGCTGCGCGGCAAGATCGCCATCTACAACACGCACCTGTGGTCCGTGGCCGACCGCTACCACTGCCACGTCGTGGACCTGTGGGCCATGTCGATCCTGCACGACCCGAGGGCGTGGAGTGAAGACCGCCTCCACCTCTCCCCGGAAGGCCACCACCGCGTGGCCCTGCGCACAGCCGAAGTCCTCGGCTACAAGACGGAAGAGGCCTGGGACACCCCGTGGCCCCCGTCGGAGGAGTCCGACTGGATGACCCAACGCCGCAGGGACCTGAAGTGGGCACGCGAACACGTCATGCCGTGGGTGGGCAGACTGGTCCGAGGCGAATCCACCGGCGACGGCCTGGCCCCAAAACGCCCGGAACTACTCCCGGTCAGCGCCGACTAGCCAATTCCAAGATCCACCGTCGGGTTATTCCAAGATCGATTATCGGGGTCCCGTTTTTGTCGGACCCCCGGAGTAGCGTTCTGTTTCGGGGGGCCTCACACGACGGGGGACCTCTTTCCAGCAACCCACCCGGCCAACGATCCAGGGGCCCGGTTGCCGCGGCCACCTCGGCCCCAGCCGCCCCCGCACACGTGGCTGCCCGGCACGACACACCGCCCGCAAGGCCACCTGCTTTCCCAGCAGGAGCCACCGGCCCGTGTCCCCCACCGCAGAGCCTTGGCAACTGGTCAACTTCGGGCCACTCCCACCCGACCAGCAAGACCTGCCAGGGCCACCTACCCCACATCACCGCGAGCGCCGGCCCGCCCGCCTTGGCCCAGCCACCCCGATCTGCCCTCACCCGGCCCACCTGCCCGTTCGGCTGGACCTGGCCACCCCACCGACCTGCCTCGGCCGGTCCTCGCGAAGAGGCCTTCGAGGCCTCGGCCAGCGGTGAAATCCGGGCCCGCGCGAGCTGTCGCAGGGGTCGCCTGGTCGTGAACGCCCCCCGAACTGAACGCTAGCGGGTGGCACCGACAAAAACGGGAGTCGATCTTGTGACAGGTCGGGTGGGAGCCGGTCCGACCGCAGGTGGTGGTCGCTGGGCTGCGCGGGTGGCAGGCAGCGACCCGACCAGCGACGACGTGCGAACGGTGGCCGCTAGGCGGCGCGAGTGGCCGACCAGCGGCGACGTGCGAACGGTGGCGGTCGGGCAGCGCGAGTGGCCGACCAGCGACCCGACCAGCGGCGACGTGCGAACGGTGGTCGCTTGGAGGTGCGAGTGGGCCGAGCCCTGACCGGCGGCGACATGCGGATGGTGGCGGCCGGGCGGTGCGAGTGGCGAGTGGGACTCGGCTGGGGTGTTAGGTCCGGTCGGCCGGCACTCTCCCCCGAATGCCGGCCGACCGGGTTGGGTGGCGCCCCCCTTGAGTTCCCCCCTCAAGTGCCACCCCGGACGCCGACCAGCCAGTGGTTGATCAGCGCCCACGTCCAAGCTGCCAGACCTCGGGCCCCGAGGGCTAAACAGCCGCTAAACCTCGGAGGTCAAGACCTCCAGTGCTGTTCTGACCAGCACCGCTCTCGGTGAACCCACCTGTTCGAAGAGGCGGAGGGATTCCGTCAACTCGGCTTGGGCCGCGACCCTCTCCGAGCGTCTGGCCAGCACCGCGCCGAGGACCTGCCGTCCGAACGCCTCCTCGAACGGCATCGCGCCCGCGTGCGCCAACTCCACGCCTTGCCTCGCGTACTCCTCGGCTTCCCTCAGCCGTCCCAGTTCGACGTACAGCTCGGCCAGGTTGTTCACGGCCAGCACGTACGCCCGCTCGTCGCCGGAGCGGTGGTAGATCTCCATCGCCTGGTACTGGTGGGCCGCGGCGGTCTCGCGGCGGCCGAGCGACTGCTCGACCTGCGCCACGTTGTTGAGCCCGGTGGCCTGGCCGAGGGCGTCGTCCTCCCGTTTGGCCAGGTCGATGGACTCCCAGTGGTGCAGCAGGGCCTCTTCGTGGTCGCCGACGGCGGCCAGGGCGTTGGCGAGTTGGCCCAGCGTCAGCACCTGGTAGCGGGGGTCGCCGAGGGCGACCGCGATGCGGTGCGCGCGCCGGGCCTCGGGCAGGGACGCCGCCAGCATGCCCAGGCGGGCGCTGGTGGCGTTGACGGCGTGCAGCAGCAACAACTCACCGAGTTCGTCGCCGCTGACCCGCGCGGACGCCAGGCCGAAGCCGACGAGCGCGACCCACTCCCGTGCCACGGTTCTGGCCAGGCAGTACGTGTGGACCAGGCGCACGAGCTGCCAGACCTCCTGGTGGAGACCGGCTTCCGAGCCCGCGTGCACCAAGGCCACGATGTTCGGCCACTCGCGGTCGAACCAGGCCAGCGCCTCGCCCGACGTCCGTGGACCGTCCACTGTGGACAACAGCGGGAAGACGAGCCCGTCCTTGCTGGGGCGGATCAGCCGTCTGGCGCGGTCGCACGCCGCGAGGTAGTGCCGCATCAACGCCCGCAGCGCCGCGGCGCGGGCCGTCGGGTCGCCGCCGACCTCCTGGAGGAACAGCCGCACCAGGTCGTGCAGGACGAAACCGCCGCTCCACGGCTGTTCGAGCAGGTGGGCGTCGGCCAGGTCGGAGAGCCGGGAGCCCGCGGTCGGCACGTCGGTGTCGGTGATCGCGGCGACGGCGTGCGGGCTCACCCACCGGCCCGGCACGAGGCCCGCCGCGCGCAGGGCGCTCGCCAGTTCCGGGGCCAGCGACCGGTAGGACACCTCCAGCGCGCGCCGGACGCCGACGCCGCTGTCCGGCAGGTCGAACGACCGCAGCCGCTGGGCGTCGTCGGACAACTCGGTGACCAGCTGCTCGACCGTCCACTCCGGACTCATCGCCAGCCTGGCCGCCGCGATGCGCAACGCCAGCGGCAGGTACCCGCACAGCTCGACGAGCATCCGCGTGGACGCCGGCTCGCGGTGCGACACGGCTCGGCCGACGACCTCGTCGACGAGGCTGGTCGACTCGTGCTCGCTGAGCGTGCCCAGCGTCAGCATCCGGGCGCTGTTGCTCACCACGAGGCCTTCCAGCCTGCGACGGCAGGTGATCAGCACCACGGACCCCGCGCCGGGCGGCAGCAGCAGCCGGACGTGGTCGGGGTCCCACGCGTCGTCGAGCACGACCAGCACCCGGCGGCGGGCGAGCAGCGAGCGGTACAGCCCGACCCGGTCGGGCAGGTCCTCCGGCACGGCGTCCGACGGCACGCCCAGCGCGTGCAGGAACCGGGCCAGCACCTCGGACGGCCCGACCGGCGTGCGGTCGCCCTCGAACCCGTGCAGCGGCGCGAACAGCGACCCGCCGGGGAACAGCTCGGCGTTGCGGTGGCCCCACGTGACGGCCAGCTCGGTCTTGCCGACGCCGGGCGCGCCGTCCAGCACGGCGATGGTGGTGGCGGTCACGTCGCGCTGCTCGGCCAGCCGGTCCAGCCAGCCCAGTTCGGCGGCGCGGCCGATGAACCCGCTGGCCGCGGCGGGCAGCTGCTGCGGCACCACGACACCGGGGCGCGGTTCCACGACCCGGTGGTCCAAGCCGCGCGGGTCGCTGAGCACGGGGTCGTCGCGGAGCACCCGCTCGTGCAGTTGCCGCAGGTCGGGGCCGGGGTCGATGCCCAGCTCCTCGACCGCGCGCCGGTGGAACCGCTGGTAGGCCTCCAGCGCGTCGGCGCGCTGGCCGGACCGGTAGAGGGCGCGCATCGAGTGCGCGACGAGCCGTTCCCGGAACGGGTGCTCGGTGACGAGCTGCCGGAGTTCGCCAACCAGTTCGAGGTGGCGGCCGAGTTCCAGCTCGGCGTCGATGCGCTCCTCCACGGCCGACAGCCGCAGCTCGTCCAGGTCCGTGGTGATCGGGTTGCCGGGCACGTCCGCGAGCACCGGCCCCCGCCACAGCCCGAGCGCCTCGCGCAGCAGCCCGGCCCGCATCGCGGCGGGCTTGCCCCGCGCCGACGAGATCAGCTGCCGGGCCCGGTGCAGGTCGAGGCGCCACGGGTCCACGGACAGCTGGTAGCCGGGCGGTGTGGTGAGGATCGCCGCCGACCCGGACGGGTCGGCCTCCTCCAGCATCTTGCGCAGCTTCGACACGTACCCGTGCACGATGGTCCTGGCGGTCACGGGCGGGCCCTCGGCCCAGATCCGGTCCACGATCTCGTCGATCGGCACGACCCGGTTCGCCTCCAGGACCAGCATGGACAGCAGTCCGCGCATCCCCTTGCGACCCAGCACCACCGGGCGGCCGTCGGCGAGGACCTGGAGCGGACCGAGGACCCCGAACCCGAGTCCGGTCCCGTCGTGCGCTCTGTGCTCCTCCTCCGCCATGCGCACCCCCCGCTCTCGGTGTTCGACCAGTCACTGGTTCAGGTGTCACGGGCGTCCTGTCAGATACCTGCCACGCCTGGTTGGTTCGAGAACGCACGACTCCGGTGACCCGACGTGGACGGGACGACTAGGGTTCTGGACTCACGACCGGCAGAGCAGGAGGGCATGTGCCGCGCGACCCTTTGGCGGTGGTCGACCGTGGAGCCGCGTGCCTGCTCGGAGGGGCGCTCGGTGACGCGTTGGGCGCACCGGTGCAGTACCTGGGCTGGGCCGACATCCAGCGCGAGCACGGCCCCGAGGGGGTCGTCGCGCCTCCTCGGCCCGCGCTGGTCACGGACGACACGCAGCTCACCCTGTTCACCGCGGACGGCTACCTGCGGGCGTACGTGCACGGCCGCAAGACCGGCGGCTGGGAGCCCATCGAGACCGTGTGGCACAGCTACCGGCGGTGGCTGGTGACGCAGCAGATCGCCGCGCCCGAGCCGGGCGCGACCGGGCTGCTGGCGAACGAGCGGCTCTACTCCAGCCGGTCGCCGGGCCTCACGTGCCTGCGCGCGCTGGCCGCGGACGTGCCGCCGACGCCGGAGGCGCCGCACAACGAGTCGTCGGGCTGCAACGGGGTCACCCGGACCGCGCCCGCCGGGTTCGCGCCGAGCGCCGCCATCGCCTACGACCTCGGCTGCCGGTTCGCCGCGCTCACCCACGGCGGCACGGGCGGCTGGGTGTCCGGCGGGGCGCTGGCGCTGCTGGTGCACCTGCTCGCGGTGCGCGGTCGGCCGGTGCGCGAGGCGGTGGACCAGGTGATCGGCCGCGTGCTGCGCGACGACCCGTACACCGCGAACGCGTTGAACCGGGCGGTCGTGTTCGCCGAGGAGCACCGCGAGTTGGGTTTGGACTCGGTGCGCGTCGACCGGCTGGGCAGCGGCTGGACCGGGCCGGAGGCGTTGGCGATAGCCGTCCACACCGTCCTGGTGTACCCGCGCAAGTCCGAGTTCGTGGACGCGCTGCGGGCGGCGGCGAACCACTCCGGCGGCAGCGACGCGACCGCCGCGCTGACCGGCAACATCCTCGGCGCGATGCACGGAACCGCTGTGCTGCCAAGGGATTGGCTCGTCGGGCTGGAACTGGTGGACGAGCTGACCGAGCTCGGCCGCGACCTGGGCAGGTCCGCTTCGGGCGAGGAGTTCGACGAGTCGCGCTACGTCTGACGTGGGGGACGGCCCCGGCGCACAAGCTCCCGAAGACGAGTGCGCGGGGCCGTCCGTCCACGGGTTGGTCGACAGCAGTTCGGGTCTCACCCCGAGCGCGAAACCCGACTTGCTCTTGATCAACATCCGTGGAGAGGGAGTAGAACTCCCTTGCACAGCAAGATAGCAGAGCCCTGTGCGCATAGTCACCCCCGGTCGACGCTCCGATGTCGCCTGACCCGCGAGCCGCCGCCGCGCGCCTATGGTGTGGCGATGCGTTTGGACCGGACGGTGGTCGTGAGGACAGCTCTGGACCAGCTCAACGAGGTCGGGTTGGACGGGCTGACCCTGCGCCGGATCGCCGCGGAGCTCGACGTCCAGGCCCCGGCCCTGTACTGGCACGTGAAGAACAAGCGGGAGTTGCTCGACGGCATGGCGGCGATGATCTTCGCCGACGCACTGTCCGGTTTGGAGGTTCCGCGCCGAGGCGAGTCCTGGGTGGAGTGGACCGCCGAGACCGCCCGCCGCCTCCGCGCCGCGATGCTCGCCTACCGCGACGGCGCGCGCGTCCTGTCCGGCACGTACCTGACCAACGCGGGCCGTCCGCTGGAACTCGCGCTCCGCACCCTGTGCGACGCGGGCTTCACCGTCCGGGACGCCGCCCGCGGCATCACGTCCGTCTACTCCTACGTCCAGGGCTTCACCGTCGAGGAGCAGGCCGACCAGTCCGCCCCGGAGGAAGACGACCGCTTCCCGCTGACCGCCCGAGCACGGGCCGACCTGACCTCAGACCCCGACGAGCGCTTCGAGCACGGCCTCCAACTCCTGCTCTCCGGCCTCCGCCTGTCCCGCTACGCGAGCTGACCCGCCGGGGACCTGACGACTTCCCCGATATGACCGTCACCACAGTTCAGGCAGAGTCGGGCTCCGCCGTCCGGCTACGACGCCACGGGCAGGCCCGGTGTGCGGAACACGCGGCGTTCGGAGTCCACGGCGAACACCTCGCAGCCCGGTTGGGCCGCCGCCCAGGCGATGCCCTCGACGCCCATCGCGTAGGCGGCGGTGGCCGCCGCGTCGGCCGTGGTCAGGTCGGCCGCCACGACGGTGATGCTGAGCAGGCCGCGGGCGGGTTCGCCGGTGCGGCCGTCGAGGATGTGGTCGCCGCGCTCGTAGGACGCCGACGTGGCCACGGCCCCGTCGCGCAGCGACAGCACCACGCACAGCTGGTCCGCGTGGTCCGGGTGGCGGACGCCGACGCGCCACGGCACGCCCGGCTCGGACTCGCCGAACGTGACGACGTCGCCGCCCGCGTTGACGCAGAACCGGCGCGCGCCCGCGTCGTGCAGCATTGCGGCCGCGCCCTGGACGGCCCAGCCCTTGACGATGGCGCACGGGTCGAAGCCCCGGCCGGGCAGCCACGACGTGAACGCGCCGCCGGTGCTCTCCTCGTAGAAGTCGCACAGGCCGATCACCTGCGACAGGTCGTCGCTGAGGTCGGCGGGGTCCAGTTCGGCGCGGCCGAAGCGCGACACCTCGCTGTCCTCGATGAACGGGCTGAAGCGGAGGTCGACCTCGCGCAGCCAGGCGAACGCCCGGTCCACGGCGGGGACCGACTCGTCGTCGCCGTCGCGCAGGTCCACCGAGACGGGGAACCCCATGACCTGCTCGACCCTGCGCACACCGGTCAGCACGGCTAGTTCCCCTTGGCGTCGATGGCGGCTTGCAGGGACCGGACGTAGGCCTCGCTGGTCTGGGTCGCGCCGGACACGCTGTCGACCTTCGCCGACCCGGCCTTCAGCGTCTCCTGGATGAGCGTCGGGACCGCGGACTTGGTCGGCCCGGTGTTGGGCGCCTTCAGGAACTTGACGCCGGTGATCTTGTCGCCGGTGAACGTGACCTGCACCTGGACGTCGCCGTGCGGGGTGTCGACCACCGGGCCGTTCACGGTCTTCGCCGCCGCCGTGGCGGGGGCCTTGCTGGTGGTCGTCGTGGGAGGCGTGCCGTAACCGGTTCCGGGCTGCGCCGACGTCGTGGGCGGCTCGGACGTGGTCTGCGTCTGGGCCTCGGGCACGACGCCCACGTCGGCCGAGGCCTCCGTGGTCGACGCCGGGTGGGCCTCGTACTGCCAGAGCGGCACGAGCCCGGCGACCGAGAGCACGGCGATGGGGATGGCCCTGTGGATCTTCATGTCGTCCTCTCTCAACCGGCCATGCTGAAGCGTTCGGCGTGCACCTGCTGCTTGGGCACCTTCAACTCGCGGAGGCTGTCCATCACGGCGTTCGTCATGGCGGGCGGGCCGCAGACGAAGACGTCGCGGTCGCGGACGTCGGGGATCATCCCGATGATGCTGTGCGGGCCGAGGATCGGGCCGCGCGGCGTCGGCCTGCTGGACGGGCCCGCCAGCAGGTGCAGCACCACGCCGCGGGCGTGGGCCAGCGCGCGCATCTCGTTCATCAGCACGGCGTCGTCGGGGTTGCTGACCCGGTAGAGCACGACGACGTGGCCGCGCAGCTCCTCCAGCAGCGCCCGGATCGGGGTGATGCCGACGCCACCGGCGATGAGCACGGTGTTGGTCTTGGTGCGGTGCATGGACGTGAACGCGCCGTACGGGCCCTCGGCGAACACGCGGGTGCCGACCCGGACGCCGCGCAGGCTCGCGCTGCCCTCACCGAGCGCCTTCGCGGTCAGCCGCAGCGAGCGGCCGTCGGGCGCGGCGGACAGCGAGAACGGGTTGGCCTTGTACCAGCGGTCCTTGGTGAGGAAGCGCCACAGGAAGAACTGGCCCGCCCGCGCCGGGATCTTGTGCAGGTCCTTGCCGGTGATGTAGATCGACACCACGTTGTCCGCCTCCGGCACGACGGCCGCGACGCGCAGCTGGTGGCGCCAGTTGCGCCACAGCGGCAGCCCGAACCGGCCGACCGCGACCGAGCCGAGCGCGAACGTCCACAGGCCCCACCAGTACGCGGTGGCGGCGGGCGAGCCGACGAACGTCGAGCCGACGGCGATCTGGTGGGTGAACGCGAGCACCACGGCGACGTAGGCGTAGAAGTGGATGAAGTGCCAGGTCTCGTAGGCCATCCGGCGGCGGGCGAACCGGGCCGACGCGCCGCCGATCACGATGATCAGCACCAGCGCCACGACCGCGCGCAGCACGCCCTCGACGGTGGTCGCCAGCTCCACGAACTGGTCGACCGGCGGCAGGTCGGCGAGCTGGGCGTAGCCGAGGGTGATGAACACGGCGTGCGCGAGCAGCGTCCACAGCAGCGTGAAGCCGGTCCAGCGGTGCCACGTCGTCAGCCGGTCCATGCCGAGCCTGCGGTCGAACCACGGCAGGCGGGCGATCAGGACGAACTGGAACGCCATGGCGAGCGCGGCGTACAGGCCGGTGACCCGGCCGAGCAGGATCAGCGCGTTGGTGCCGAACCCGCTCTCGGTGAAGAAGTAGGTCACGGCGACGACGTTGGCGCCCATCAGTGCGTACAGGCCGGTCCTGGCAACGGTCTTGGGACTCGTTCCAGCGGCTTGGACCTGTGTCCTGCCTGGTGGTGTCTGGACCGTGGTCACGGGGCGAACTCCTCTTGGCCGACTGTGTTCCCGAAGCTTCCGTGGCCCAGCTGAGCGCCGACTGAGGGTTCGCTGTCGACTAGCTGTTGATCGGCGTGGAGGTGTCCGATCGCCTCGCTCCCCGAGGAGCGGTGCCGCACCATGAGCACGTGGACAAGGCCGATTCGGTTCGATTGCTCGTCGTCGACGACGAGCCGCACATCGCAGACCTGGTCGCCACGGTGGCCCGCTACGAGGGCTGGCAGGCGGTGACAGCCGGTACGGGCGAGGCGGCGGTGAAGGAAGCGGCCGACTTCGACCCCGACATCGTGGTGCTGGACCTGATGCTCCCGGACATCGACGGGTTCTCCGTGCTGGACCGGCTGCGCGAGTCCGGCACGATGGTGCCCGTGGTGTTCCTCACGGCGCGCGACGGCACCGCGGACCGGGTCGCGGGCCTCACCAGGGGCGGCGACGACTACCTGGTGAAACCGTTCTCGGTGGAGGAGCTGATGGCCCGGCTGCGGGCCGTGCTGCGGCGCAGCACCGGGCCCGCGTGGCAGCGGTCGGTGCTCAAGGTCGGCGACCTGGCGCTGGACGAGGACACCCGCGAGGTGCGGCGCGGCCGCAGGCTGGTCACGCTGACGCCCACCGAGTACGAGCTGCTGCGCTACCTGATGCGCCGCTCCCCCGCCGTGCTGACGAAGGCGCAGATCCTCGACCACGTGTGGGAGTACGACTTCGGCGGCCGGTCGAACGTGGTGGAGCTGGTCGTGTCGCACCTGCGGCGCAAGCTCGACGACGGCGAGGAGCCGCTGATCCACACCGTCCGCGGCGTCGGCTACGTGCTGCGGCAGGCGTCCCCGTGAGGGTGCGGCTGCGCGGGCTCCGGCTGGGCACGCGGCTGGTGCTGGGCCTCGGGGTGCTGGCGCTGGTCGTGTTCGCGGCCGTCGGCACGGTCATGGCGACCAGCATGCGCAGCTACCTGGACGGCAAGCTCGACGAGCAGATGCGGACCACCCAGATCGCCGAGACCGAGACGGTCAAGACCTACGGCAACGTGAAGAAGGTGCCGCAGGGCTGGTACTCGATCGTCTTCGCCGTCCAGGACGGGACCGCCGAGCTGAAGAGCGGCGACCGGCCCAAGGACGTGGAGGACCTCGGCAGGATCGCCCTGGAGGCGCGCGGCGGGGACGTCTACCGGACCGTCCACCTCTACGACGAGGGCACCTACCGGGTGCGGGCGTGCGCCGTGGTCGACGGGCTGGTGCTGGTCAGCGCGGCCCCGACCGGCGACCGCGACAGCATCCTGCGGCAGCTCGTCGGGCTGGAGGTCGTGGTCTTCGTGGCCGCGCTGATCGCGTTCGTGCTGGTCGGCCGCGGGGTGCTGCGGCGAGGGCTGCGGCCGTTGAGCGACATGGCGGACACCGCGCACAACATCACCACGCACGACCTGACCGACACCGGACGGCTGCCGGTGCGCGCCTCCGGGCAGGGCGGCGGCGTGGAGGTGGAGGAGCTGCGGACCGCGTTCAACACGATGCTCGACCACATCGACTCGTCGCTGGCCGCCCGCACCGCCGCCGAGCAGCGGCTGCGCCGGTTCGTCGCGGACGCCTCGCACGAGCTGCGCACCCCGTTGACGTCGCTGCGCGGCTACGCCGACCTGTTCCGCTACGCGGCCGCCAACGAGCCCGAGGAGCGCGAGGCGCACCTGGAGCGGATGCGCGCCGAGGCCGCCAGGATGAGCGTGCTGCTCGACGACCTGCTGCTGCTGGCCCGGCTGGACTCCGCCGAGGCCGAGACCCCGCTGCGGAAGCAGGACGTGGACCTGGGCGAACTGGCGTCCGACGCGGCCAGCGCGTTCGCCGCCGCCCACCCGGACCACCCGCTGACCACGGACCTCGGCCCGTCGCCGGTCCGGCTGCGGGCCGACCCGATGCGGCTGCGGCAGGTGCTGGACAACCTGCTCACCAACGCCGCCGTGCACACGCCGAGCGGCACGGCCGTGTCGCTGACCGTGTTCCGCACCGGCGTGGTCGTCGCGGACGCCGGCCCCGGCATCCCGGACGCCGACCGGGCCCGCGTGTTCGACCGCTTCTACCGCGTCGACGACTCCCGCGCCCGCAAGCGCGGCGGCAGCGGCCTGGGGCTCGCCGTCGTCGACTCCCTGGTCGCCGCGCACGGCGGCGTCGTGGAGCTGAGCAGCGAGCCCGGCCGCACCGCGTTCACCGTCCGGCTAGACGGCGTGTGACGGGGCCCAGAGGTCGATCCCGGACTCCACGGCGTGCTTGTCGATCTCCGCGATCTCGTCGTCGGTCAACGGCGGCGCGTCCAGCGCGGCCACGTTGTCCTCCAGCTGCTTCACCGAGCTGGCGCCGATCAACGCCGACGTGACGCGCGGGTCCCTCAACGTCCACGTCAGGGCCAGCTGCGCCAGCGACTGCCCGCGGCTCGACGCGATGTCGTTGAGCGCCCGCACCCGGCCGAGGTTCTCGTCCGACAGCAGGTCCGTCGACAGGGACTTGCCCTGCGTCGCCCGCGACCCCTCCGGCACCCCGCCGAGGTACTTGTCGGTCAACATCCCCTGGCCCAGCGGCGAGAACGCGATGCAGCCCGCGCCGATCTCCTCCAGCGCGTCGAGCAGCTCGGGCTCGATCCACCGGTTCAGCATCGAGTAGGACGGCTGGTGGATCAGCAGCGGCACCCCGGCCTGCCGGAGCAGCTCGGCGGCCTCGCGCGTCTTGGTCGCGGAGTACGAGGAGATGCCGACGTACAGCGCCTTGCCCTGCTGCACGGCGCTGACCAGCGCACCGACGGTCTCCTCCAGCGGCGTCTCCGGGTCGAACCGGTGGGAGTAGAAGATGTCGACGTAGTCGAGGCCCATCCGCCCCAACGACTGGTCCAGCGACGACAGCAGGTACTTCCGCGACCCGAAGTCCCCGTACGGCCCCGGCCACATGTCGTAGCCGGCCTTCGTGGAGATCACCAGCTCGTCCCGGTAGGGCTTGAGGTCGTCGACCAGCAGCCGCCCGAAGTTCGTCTCCGCGGACCCGTACGGCGGCCCGTAGTTGTTCGCCAGGTCGAAGTGCGTGATCCCGAGGTCGAACGCCCGCCGCACGATCGCCCGCCCGCTCTCGTACGGCCGGTCGTCCCCGAAGTTGTGCCACAACCCCAACGAGATGGCGGGCAACTTCAACCCGCTGCGCCCTGACCTGCGGTAGGCCATCCGCTCATACCGCGACTCTTCCGGGAGGTACGTCATCCCACCACGATGTCACGTCCACCCGAGATGGGCTTCACGGAAGAAGAGCTGGAGCCGGTGAGGGGACTTGAACCCCTAACCTTTCGCTTACAAGGCGAGTGCTCTGCCAATTGAGCTACACCGGCTTGGCCATGAGGCCTGAGACATCCTAAGCGCCTGCAAGGGCTGCTACCTGCGGCGAACGTTGTGGGCCGGGTGCGTGTCGATTGCTCCAAATGGGCTCATGCGCTTCGTTCGGGTCGCTCCGGCAGAACGTGAAACCGCTGCACAGACCCCCCGACCAAGACCACTTCATGATCAACTCTGTGTGACCGGATCCCCCCGCCTGGGTAACCCGTTCAGGGGTGTCCGACACCACAGACGGAAGTGTGCAACGGTCGGGCGTGGCGACCCGATCCGCTACGGGACGAACTTGAGGAGGTGGCTCCGCGTGGGCCTCGGTCGTGGACGACCCGCGTGGTTGCGCCGAACCCGGAAAACCAGCCCTGACCAGCAGGAACAGCTGTTCGGGCCGGAGCCGTTGGACGAGCCGACCGTGCACCTGGTGCTGGACCTGGCGTTGCGGGTCGGGGACGCGCAGCTGGCGAGCGGGGTCGGGGCGGCGGACGTCACGGCCACGATCATCGACGTGACCGGCGCGTATGGCCTTCCCCACACCGAAGTGGATGTGACGTTCACCGCGATCACGGTCTGCTGCCACCGGGGGACGGAGGCCGCGCCGATCACCACCTTGCGGGTGGTGCGGTCGCGGAGCCTGGACTTCACCCGGCTCGCCGAGCTGGAGCACCTCATCAGCCGGATGAAGGCGGGCACGGTGACCGCCCGCGACGCCTACTCCGAGCTTGACCGGATCACGACCGCGCCGCACCCGTACCCGCGCTGGGTGGCGACGGTCGCGTGGGCCGGGATGGCGGCGGCCGTCGCGGTGCTCGTCGGCGGCGGGCTGCTGCTCGCGCTGCTGGCGGCGGTCGTGACGGCGGTGATCGACCGGGTCGGGCGGCTGCTCAACCGGCGGAACCTGCCGTTCTTCTTCCAACAGGTGGTCGGCGGCGGGCTGGCGACGGCCGTGGCGCTGGCGATGTACGCGACGGACCTGCTGCCGACCGTGCGGCCGTCGCTGCTGGTGGCGGTGGGCATCGTGGTGCTGCTGTCCGGGTTGTCGCTGGTCAGCACCGTGCAGGACGCGATAAGCGGGTACAACGTCACGGCCGCGGGCCGGACGATGGAGATCGTGCTGCTCACCGCGGGGCTCATCTCCGGGGTCGCGCTGGCGCTGCGGGCGGGCGTGCAGTTCGGCGTGCAGACGTCGATCGCCGAGCCGCTGCCCGCGCTGATCACCGACGTGCCGGTGCAGTTCGCGGCGGGCGCGGCGACGTCGTTCTGCTTCGCGATGGCGAGCTACGCGCAGCCGAGGGCGCTGCTGGTCGCGGCCATCGCGGGCGCGGTCGGCACGACGTCGTTCGGGCTGCTCGCGGTGACCGGGACGAACGCGATCACCAGCTCGGCGGTCGCGGCGACGCTGGTCGGCTTCGGCGGCGCGGTCATGTCCCGCCGCCTGCGCATCCCCACGCTCGTGGTGTCGGTCGCGGGCATCACGCCGCTGCTGCCGGGCTGGACGGTGTACCGCGGGCTCTACCAGCTGACCGCCGACGGCGACTCCGAAGGCCTGTCCACGCTCGTGCTGGCGACCGGCATCGCGCTGGCCCTCGCGGGCGGCGTGGTGCTCGGCGAACACCTGGCGCGGCCCGTGCGCAGCGGGCTCAGCCGCCTCGAACGGAGGTTCGTGGCGACCCGCACGGCGTCGGCTCGGGTGAACTCGGTGTGACGGCTGCGACGCGGGGGCATACCCCGTAGCACGGGCCCACTACCCTTCAACTGGGCGAATCGAGCACAGGAGGCGCTTTTCCGGTGAGCGGCATTGGCGAAAACGGGGCGGACTTCCTGGTCGTGGCGAACCGCCTGCCGGTCGACCTGGAGCGGTTGCCCGACGGCACCCAGCGGTGGAAGCACAGCCCCGGTGGACTGGTCAGCGCGCTGGAACCGTTCCTGCGCACGCACAGCGGCGCGTGGATCGGCTGGCCCGGCGTCGCGGACGCCGAGGTCGAGGCGTTCGAGGAAGCGGGCCTGCAACTGCACCCGGTGCGGCTGAGCGCCGACGAGGTGCAGGACTACTACGAGGGCTTCTCCAACGGCACCCTCTGGCCGCTCTACCACGACGTGGTGGCGCCCCCGGCGTTCCACCGGCACTGGTGGAACGCCTACACGCGGGTGAACCAGCGGTTCGCCGACGCGACCGCGAAGGTCGCCGCGCAGGGCGCGACGGTGTGGGTGCAGGACTACCAGCTGCAACTGGTCCCGGCGATGCTGCGCGAGCAGCGGCCCGACCTGAAGATCGGCTTCTTCCTGCACATCCCGTTCCCGCCGGTCGAGCTGTTCATGCAGCTCCCGTGGCGCACGGAGATCATCCGCGGCCTGCTGGGCGCGGACCTGGTCGGCTTCCACCGGCCCGGCGGCGCGCAGAACTTCCTGTGGCTGGCCCGGCGGCTCGTCGGCCTGGAGCCCAGCCGCGGCGCGGTCGGCGTGCGCACCCGGCCCGGTGTCGTGCAGGTCGGCGACCGCACGGTGCGCGTGGGCGCGTTCCCCATCTCGATCGACTCGGCCGGGCTGGACGCGCTCGCGCGCCGCAAGGACGTCCAGGCGCGGTCCAAGCAGATCCGCGAAGACCTCGGGAACCCGAAGAAGATCTTGCTCGGGGTGGACCGCCTCGACTACACCAAGGGGATCGACGTCCGGCTGCGCGCGCTGCACGAGCTGCTGGAGAACGGCCGCATCGATCCGGAGGACGTGGCGATGGTCCAGCTGGCCACGCCGAGCCGGGAGCGCGTCGAGCACTACAAGCAGATGCGAGGCGACATCGAGCAGATCGTGGGCAGAATCAACGGCGAGTTCGCCAGGGTTGGGAGGCCGGTCGTGCACTACCTGCACCAGTCGGTCGACCGCGAGGAGTTGGCCGCGTTCATGACCGCGGCCGACGTCATGGTGGTCACCCCGGTCCGCGACGGCATGAACTTGGTGTGCAAGGAGTACGTGGCCACCCGGTACGACCTGGGTGGCGCGCTGGTGCTCAGCGAGTTCGCCGGCGCGGCCGCCGAACTGACGAGCGCGTACCTCGTGAACCCCCACGACCTGGACGGCGTGAAGAACGCCCTGGAGTCCGCCCTCACCATCGACCCCGCCGAAGGCCGCCGTAGGATGCGCGCCCTGCGACGCCAAGTCCTGACCCATGACGTCGACCGGTGGGCGAGGTCGTTCCTTGAGGCGCTCGGCACGCAGACCGCGATCTGAATCCTTTCAGACCCCTGACCTGTCCCATCGAAAAGACTGAGGAGGGGCGTTGACCGCCGAGGCCCTCCCCGCGGACCTGCGCCGAGCGATCGTGCAGTTGGCTCGCACCCCACGACTGCTGGTGGCGTGCGACTACGACGGGACACTTGCACCGATCGTCGCCGACCCCGAACAGGCCCGCCCGCTGCCCGAGTCCGTGGGTGCGCTGCGCTCGCTGGCCGGGCTCCACGAGACCACCACGACAGTCATCTCCGGCCGCGCCCTGCGGGACCTCGCGACGCTGTCGCGACTCCCGTCCGAGGTGCACCTGGTCGGATCCCACGGCTCCGAGTTCGACGTCGGCTTCGTGCACGCGCTCGACGCCGACGCCAAGGCCCTGCACCGCAGGCTCGAGACCGAGCTGGAGCAGCTGGTCGACGGCAACGAGGGCGTCGGGCTCGAGGTCAAGCCCGCCAGCATCGCGGTGCACGTCCGCCGCGCCGAGGCGTCCGTCGGGCAGTCCGTGCTCGACGCGGTCCGCTCCGGCCCGTGCACCTGGGACGGCGTCCACGTCACCGAGGGCAAGGCCGTCGTCGAGCTGGCCGTGGTGCAGACCGACAAGGGCCACGCCCTCGACGTGCTGCGCCACCGGGTCAGCGCGACCGCGGCGGTCTTCGTCGGCGACGACGTGACCGACGAGAAGGCGTTCGCCCGGCTGTCCGGGCCGGACGTCGGCATCAAGGTCGGCGAGGGCGAGTCCCTGGCCGAGTACACGATCGACGACACCACCGACGTCGCCACGGTCCTGGCGTTCCTCCTGGAGGAGCGGCGGAACTGGCTGCACGGCGACCAGGCGGTGCCGATCGAGCGGCTCACGATGCTCGCCAACGAGCGGTCCGTCGCGCTGGTCACCCCGGACGCGCGGATCAACTGGCTGTGCCACCCGGAGCCCGATTCGGCCGCGGTGTTCGCCGACCTGCTCGGCGGGCCCGAGGCGGGCCACTTCTCGATCAAGCCCGAGCACGGCTCGCTGCCCCTGGGACAGCGCTACGTGCCCGGAACCATGATCGTGGAGACCCGGTGGTCCCGGCTGCTCGTGTCGGACTACCTGGACCACTTCAGCGCCTCGCACCGGACGGACCTGATCCGCCGGATCAGCGGCTCGACCAACGCGGTGATCACGTTCGCGCCGCGGCCGGAGTTCGGCCAGGTGCCCGTGCGGCTGCTGCGCGAGCGCGACGGCCTGCGCGTGGTCGGCACGTCCGACCCGATGGTGCTGCGCTCCCCCGGCGTCGACTGGGAGATCACCTCCGACGGCCTCCAGGAGACCGCCAAGGCGATCGTCCGGCCGCGCGAGGGCGCGCCGATCCTGCTGGAGCTGCGGTGCGGCACGGACGACCTGTCCGACGCCACCCTCAGCGAGGCGGACCGCCGGGAGCGCGCGGGCGCGTACTGGTCGGACTGGGCGGCGACGCTGAAGCTGCCGCCGTTGCAGACCGAACTGGTGTCCCGCTCGGCGCTGACGTTGAAGGGCCTCGTGCACGCCGACACCGGCGCGATCATGGCGGCCGCGACGACGTCGTTGCCCGAGGAGCTGGGCGGCATCCGCAACTGGGACTACCGCTACTGCTGGCTGCGCGACGCGGCGCTGACCGCGCAGGCGCTGGTGTCGGTGGGCTCGACCGCGGAGGCCGAGGCGTTCCTGGGCTGGGTGCACGGCGTGCTCGCCACGCTGCCCGGCCCGGAGCGGCTGCACCCGCTGTACACGTTGCAGGGCACGATGCTCGGCGCGGAAGCCGTGATCGACACCCTCCCCGGCTACGCCGGTTCCCGCCCGGTCCGCGTGGGCAACCTCGCGAACCAGCAGGTCCAGCTCGACGTGTTCGGCCCCGTGGTCGACCTCGTCGTGAAGCTGGCGGAGGCCCGCGGCTCGGTGACCGACCAGGACTGGCGGATGGTGCAGGCCATGGCCGAGGCCGTCGCCCGCCGCTGGCACGAGCCCGACCACGGCATCTGGGAGGAGCGGCACGCGCCGCGCCACCACGTGTACTCGAAGGTCATGTGCTGGGTCACGATCGACCGCGCGGTGAAGCTGGCGGAGACCTACGGCCGCGACATCGACCCCTCGTGGCCGGTGCTGCGCGACACGATCTCCAACGACGTGCTGAAGAACGGCTGGAAGGACGAGGCCCAGTCGTTCACCACCGCGTACGACGACTACGACCTCGACGCGGCGTCGTTGCACGTGGGCCTGTCGGGCCTGATCGACCCGACCGACGAGCGGTTCCAGTCCACGGTGACGGCGATCGAGGCCGAGCTGCGCAGCGGATCGACCGTCTACCGCTACCGGCGCGACGACGGCCTGCCCGGCGACGAGGGCGGCTTCCACCTGTGCGCGGCCTGGATGATCGAGGCCTACCTGCTCACGGGCAGGCGCACGGAGGCGGAAGAGCTGTTCGCGCAGATGGTCGACGCCGCGGGCCCCACCGGCCTGCTGCCCGAGGAGTACGACCCGGTCGCCGAGCGCTCGCTGGGCAACCACCCGCAGGCGTACAGCCACCTGGGCCTGATCCGCTGCGCCCAGCTGCTGTCGGCGCAGTAGAACGTTAGGTCCGGAAGGCCCTCACGGCGACGCCGTGGGGGCCTTCGGCGTTTCCGTTGAACCGTTCACGCCAGACGTCCGTGTTGAAGGTGCCCAGCCGACGCCGGACGCAAGCGAGGTCACGCCATGAACGACGACAACCGCCACGGCCACCAGCTCCGCACCACCCGCGTCCACCGCGCCTCCCGCTCGGCAACGGGCCGCTCCACCGGCCGCTCGACCACCCCCAAGGGCCGCCCGGACGCCACCAGCAGCCGCTAGCCCGAGCCACGCCAGCTGGCGGCCGCTTGGCGACTACTACGGGATCGGCGGGTCAGTTGGTGACCGCGACAAGAGTGGCGCGGGGCTTGGCGGCTACGACGGGACCAACGGGTCAACTGGCGACCGCGACAAGAGCGGCGCCGGGGCTTGGTAGCCACGACGGGACCAGCGGGTCAACTGGCGACCGCGACAAGAGTGGCGCCAGGGCTTGGTAGCCACGACGGGACCAGCGGGCCAGTTGGTGACCACGGCGGTGCTGACAGCCAGCTGGTGACCACGACGGCACCGGCGCGCGCAGGCCACGGAACGTGGCCGATTTTACTCGGGGGTTTTGCCCCTTAAAATTTGTCGGGCGGCAAGCTTTCCACCTGCCGTTTTGGCCCGACAAAGGGGCAAAACGAGGGGTCCCCGAGTCAAATCGGCCACAGCACGCTGGAACAAGAGCCAGCTGGGTGACCAACCCGGATCAAGAGCCGCCGGGCGACCCGGCTGGAACAAGAGCCGCAGGGGCGACCACGCCGGCCCCCACAGCCACAGCGAGACCCCCAACCCCTCACTTCCCCTTGTTCAACCCCAGCACCTCCAACGCCGTCAACAGGTCGTGCGCCACCAACGCCCGCACCCCGTCCGGCAACGGCCCGGCGTCCGGCGGCACCAGCGCCTTCGTGAACCCCAGCCTCAACGCCTCCGCCAGCCGCTTACCGACCCCGTTCACCCGTCGGATCTCCCCCGCCAACCCCACCTCCCCCAGCACCACCAGGTCCGCAGGCAAAGCGATCTCACGTTCGGCCGACGCCACCGCCAGCACCACGGCAAGGTCCGCGGCCGGTTCGGTGAGCTTCATACCGCCGACCGTCGCCGTGAACACGTCCTTCTGGAACAGGTTGACCTTGCCGCGCTTCTCCAGCACGGCCAGCGCCATCGCGATCCGCGCCGAGTCCAGGCCGCTCACCGCGCGGCGGGGCGCGGGCAGGTTCGTCTTCGTCACGAGGGCCTGGACCTCGCCGAGCATGGGCCGCTTGCCCTCCACGATCACCGTCACGGCCGTGCCCTCCACGGCTTGGTCGCGGCGGCTCAGGAACAGCCCTGACGGGTCCGGCACGCCGACGATGCCGTCGTCGCGCAGCTCGAAGCAGCCGACCTCGTCCGCGGCCCCGTAGCGGTTCTTGATCCCCCGCAGCAGCCGCAGCGTGGAGTGCCGGTCGCCCTCGAACTGGAGCACCACGTCCACCAGGTGCTCCAGCACCCGCGGCCCGGCCACGGAGCCGTCCTTGGTCACGTGGCCGACCAGCACGACCGGCAGGTTCCGCTCCTTGGCCAGCGCGATCAGCCCGGCGGCCACCGTCCGCACCTGGCTGACGCCGCCCGCCACGCCGTCCACGTTCATCGACGACATGGTCTGCACCGAGTCGATGATCAGCAGGCTGGGCTTCACCTCGTCCACCTGCCCCAGCACGGCGGACAGGTCGCTCTCGGCCGCCAGGTACATCTCGCCGTGCAGGTTGCCGGTCCGCTCGGCCCGCAGCCGCACCTGGCCCGCCGACTCCTCACCGGTCAGGTAGAGGCTGCGCCCCACCGTCGACGACCACTGGTAGGCCACCTCCAGCAGCAGCGTCGACTTGCCGACGCCCGGCTCGCCCGCCATGAGCACCACCGCGCCCGGCACCAGCCCGCCGCCGAGCACCCGGTCCAGCTCGTCCACGCCCGTCTTGGTGGCCCGCGCCGACTCGATGTCGACCTCGCCGATGGGCCGCGCCTTGGACGTCGGCGCACCGGCCACGATCCGCGCCAGCGGGGTGGCCGACCCGCGCTCCTCGACGCTCCCCCACGCCTGGCACTCGGAGCACCTGCCGACCCACTTGGCGTACTCGAACCCGCACTCCGCGCACCGGTACTGGGGTCGAGTGGCACGAACCTTGTTTGGCACGCCGCAGACGTTAGAGCAGGGGTCCGACACTCCCGGAAACAGGAAGGGCCCCGCCTGGTTCAGGCGGGGCCCTTCCGACGAGAGAGGTCAGTGCTCGGTCTTGCCCTCGGGACGCGGGGCCGGGTCGGCACCGATGGGCAGGTCCAGCGTGATCGGGCCGGCCTTCTCGAACAGGAAGGTCACCTTGGCGGTGTGGCCGGGGCGGAGCTCGGCGGTCAGCTTGAGGACGATGCCGACCTTGCCGGGCTCGGCGGGCGCGGCCGAGGAGGACGCGCCGGCCGAGGGGCGGCCCGACGACGAGGCCGAGGACGACGCCGAACCGGACGGCGTGCTGGTGCCCGTGGTGGAGACCGAAGAGGACTCCGAGGAGCCCGACACGGCCGAAGAAGAGGAGGACGACGACGAGGGCGACACCGACGAACTACCCGAAGGGGTGGAGGTCGTGGTGAGCGACGGCGTCGAGTGGGCGCTGCTGCTGCGGTCCAGGTCGGCGAACAGCGAGGCGATGGAGCTCTGCGGCTCGATGTCCACGTCGCCGTCGAGCGCGGCGGGGCCGCCGATCTCGCTGGTGACGGAGAGGAGCTTGTCGACCGAGGAGCCGTTGTTCACGATCGTCACGACGACCGCGGCCTCGTCACCCGACTTGTACTCCTTCGCCGAGATCGGGAAGGCGAACTGCGCGTCGCGCACCGCGATGGAGCCGACCTGGCCCGATGCGCCGTTGACCACGGCCACCTGGGTGTCGGTCTGCGTGATCTGCCCGGCGCCGCACCCGGCCGCCGCGAGCCCGAGGCCCGTTGCGAGCGCGACCACGACGGCGAGGCGGGACTTCTGCTCTGCGCGACCCACGGTTGCAGGATCCTTCCTGGTGTACCGGCGATAGGGCCCGACCCGGGAACAGGGCAGACCACCAGTGCAGGAGCCTAACCGGGTGGTGTTCGACAGGCGGCACGTGGTGCCCCGGAGGGCGCGTTCGGCCCCACCTGGGACGTGAACGGAGAGCGTCCGACCATAGGTGTGGCACGTCAACACGTGGTTTGTCAACCCCCCGCATGGCCCTGACCAGCCATTACCCAACTCCGGAGACCGGTGAGGGGATTGCCCGGCGTGTTAGGATGGGGGTAGCGAAAGGGGCAGAGGACACATGGTTTTCAAGGTCGGAGAGACCGTCGTCTACCCGCACCACGGTGCCGCTCTCATCGAAGCAATCGAGACCCGGCTGATCAAGGGCGAGGAGAAGAAGTACCTCGTCCTCAAGGTCGCACAAGGCGATCTTACGGTCCGCGTGCCCGCTGACAACGCCGAGATCGTAGGCGTGCGCGACGTTGTCGGCCAAGAGGGTCTCGACAAAGTCTTCGAGGTCTTGCGTGCTCCCCACACCGAGGAGCCGACCAACTGGTCGCGGCGGTACAAGGCAAATCTTGAGAAGCTCGCCTCCGGCGACGTCAACAAGGTAGCCGAAGTGGTGCGTGATCTGTGGCGGCGCGAGAAGGATCGCGGGTTGTCCGCGGGCGAGAAGCGGATGCTGGCGAAGGCTCGGCAGATACTGGTTAGCGAACTGGCGCTGGCCGAGGGCACCGACGAGGACAAGGCCGAAGTGCTCCTCGACGAGGTCCTGGCTACCGCGTCCTGATCGCACGAACTCCACTCGGACCGCGGACGTGAGTGTTGTCGCGCTCGTGCCCGCGGCGGGTCGGGGTGAGCGCTTGGGCTACGGGATGGCCAAGGCGCTCGTGCCGGTCAACGGGGTTTCGCTTCTGGTTCGTGCCGTGCGCGGCCTGCTCGACGCGGGATGCGTGCAACACGTGGTAGTCGCTGCCCCACCGTCCGATGTGGACACGATGTGCACCGTGACCGCCTCGCTGGCTTCGGCCGGCGGGGCGGTGCACGTGCTTGCGGGGGGTGCCGAGCGCACCGACTCCGTTCGTCTCGCGCTGGAGTTCGCGCTCCGTGAGATCCCCGACACCCGGATCGTCCTGGTCCACGACGCCGCCCGCGCGTTCACGCCCGGCGAGGTCGTGCGGCGGGTCGTCGACGCCGTCGAGGCGGGTCATCCGGCGGTCATCCCGGTGCTGCCGATGGCGGACACCGTGAAGCAGGTCGACGCCGACGGCACCGTCGTCGCGACCCCGGACCGCGCCGCGCTGCGCGTCGTGCAGACCCCCCAGGGCTTCACCGCCGAGGTGCTGCTGCGCGCCCACGCGTCCGGGATCCAGGCCACCGACGACGCCGGTCTCGTGGAACGCCTCGGCGTGCCCGTCACCACCGTCGCGGGCCACGCCAACGCCATGAAGATCACCACCCCGTTCGACCTCGCGATCGCCGAGGCGCTGCTCGCTGGAGGAACCACGTGAGGGTCGGCATCGGGACCGACGTCCACCCCGTCGAGGCGGGCCGCGACTGCTGGGTCGCGGGCCTGCTGTGGGAGGGCGTGGACGGCTGCGCGGGCCACTCCGACGGCGACGTGGCCGCGCACGCGCTGTGCGACGCCCTGCTGTCGGCGGCGGGCCTGGGCGACCTGGGTGCGGTGTTCGGCACCAGCGACCCGCGCTGGTCCGGCGCGCGCGGCACGACGTTGTTGAAGGAGGTCCGCCGCTTGGTCGAGGATGCGGGCTACCGGGTCGGCAACGCGGCCGTGCAGGTCATCGGCAACAACCCGAAGATCGGCAAGCGCCGCGCCGAAGCCGAAACGGAGTTGTCCGACGCCGTCGGCGGGCCCGTCTCGGTCTCCGGCACCACGACCGACGGCCTCGGCCTCACCGGCCGCGGCGAGGGCATCGCCGCCATGGCGACCGCGCTGCTGGTGGTGGCCCCGTGATCCTCAACACCGCCGTCCGAGCGCTGCTGGACGCCAAGAACTACGCCGTCCTGTGCACCACGAACCCCGACGGCAGCCCCCAGTCGTCCGTCATCTGGGTCCTCCGCGACGGCGACGACCTGCTGTTCTCCACCCTGCGCGACCGGCGCAAGGAGCGGAACCTGCGCCGTGACCCGCGGGCCAGCGTCAGCATCTTCGACCTGGCCGACCCGGAGGCGTACGCGGAGATCCGCGGCACCGTGACCATCACCGAGGACATCGGGCTCGTCGTGGGCCACGCGCTGTCCCGGAAGTACGACGGTCGCGACCACGAGCCCGCCCCCGAGGGCCACGTCCGGGTGGTTCTCCGCCTGACCCCCACGAAGGTCACCGGACACGTCGCCTGAGGATGCCTAGCCTGGTGGGCATGGGTCTCACTCTCAACGACGCCAGCCGCGCGCTGCTGGACGCCAAGAACTTCGCCACCATCGCCACCATCAACCCCGACGGCAGCCCGCAGACGTCCGTCGTGTGGATCAAGCGCGACGGCGACGACGTGCTCATGTCCACCGTGGTCGGCCGCAAGAAGGACAAGAACCTCCGCCGCGACCCGCGCGTCAGCGTGAGCGTCTTCGACCTGGCCCAGCCGTACAACTACGTCGAGTTCCGCGGCACCGTCCAGCTCGTCGAGGAGGGCGGAAGGGAACTCATCGACGAGCTGTCGAACAAGTACACCGGCGCCGACTACACCAACGACGGCCCCGAAGCGGTCCGCGTGGTCGTCCGCCTCACTCCGGACAAGATCACCGGCAACGCCGCCTAGCCACCCTCGCCAGGGCCGCCCCGCGGCCCTGGCTGCCAGGGCGGTCACAAAGGCTCCCCTAGATGGTCCAGACCAACCTAAGCTGCTGACGTGGCCATTCGCGCGGTGCTCTTCGACTTCTCCGGGACGCTCTTCCGACTCGAGCACGAAGCTCTCGAGGAGCACGGTGACCTCATGCGGGCGTTGACCGCGCCGGTTGGCGTGGCCGACGGGCTCAGCCCCGAGATGGCTGACGCGTGGCACCGGAGGGACCTGGACCGGGACCTGCACAGGGACGTTCACGTGAACGCGTTGCAGGCCGCTGGGCTCGACAAAGACGGGGAGGCGTTGGCCTTCTACGAGCGGTTGATCAGCGCCGCCTACTGGCGGGCCTACCCGGACACCGTGCAGGCCCTCCGGACGGCGTCCGAGGCCGGGTTGCTGGTCGCCGTGGTGAGCAACATCGGGTGGGACATCCGGGTCGTGTTGACCAAGTTCGGGGTCGCCCACCTGGTCGACGAGGTGGTCCTCTCGTACGAGGAGGGCGTGATCAAGCCGGATCCGAAGATCTTCCTCACCGCGTGTGAACGGCTGGGCATCGATCCGCGGGACGTGCTGATGGTCGGTGACAGCGAGGAGGCCGACGGTGGGGCTCGGGCGGTCGGGGCGAAGGTCGCGATCGTCGAGGCGCTCGTGACGGCCGAGCGGCCTACCGCGCTGGTCGACTCGCTGCGATCGCACGGCATTATCCCCGTTTGAGCGGTCGATTCACCTCGATATAGGCCGCGCCCGTACCATTCGTGATGTGAGCCTCCACCTGTACGACACCGCGACCCGGTCCATGCGGGAGTTCCACCCGCTGGTCAACGGTACGGCGTCGATCTACGTGTGTGGGGCGACCGTGCAGGGCGTGCCCCACATCGGCCACGTGCGCAGCGGGCTGAACTTCGACGTGCTGCGCCGCTGGCTCGCGCGCGACGGTGCTGACGTGCGGTTGGTGCGCAACGTCACGGACATCGACGACAAGATCCTCGCCAAGGCCGCGGAGCACGGGCGGCCGTGGTGGGAGTGGGCGTTCACGCACGAGCGGGCGTTCGAGGACGCGTACGACCAGCTGGGCTGCCTGCCCGCGTCGTACGCGCCGCGCGCCACCGGGCACGTGACGCAGATGGTCGAGCTGATGCACCGGCTCATCGACAAGGGGCACGCGTACGCGGCGGACGGCGACGTCTACTTCGCGGTGCGCTCGTTCCCCGAGTACGGGGCGCTGTCGGGCCAGAAGCTGGACGAGGTGTTCCAGGGCGAGGGCGAGGTGCGCGGCAAGCGCGACCCCCGCGACTTCACGCTGTGGAAGGGCGCGAAGCCCGGTGAGCCGTCGTGGCCGACGCCGTGGGGTCCCGGCCGTCCCGGCTGGCACCTCGAGTGCTCGGCGATGGCGACGGAGTACCTCGGCGCGGAGTTCGACATCCACGGCGGCGGCATCGACCTGATCTTCCCGCACCACGAGAACGAGCAGGCGCAGTCGCGGGCGGTCGGCGACGGCTTCGCCCGGTACTGGATGCACAACGCCTGGGTCACCATGAGCGGCGAGAAGATGTCGAAGTCGCTCGGCAACGTGGTGTCGATCCCGGAGATGCTGAACCGGGTGCGCGCGCCCGAGCTGCGCTACTACCTCGTGACGCCGCACTACCGGTCGACCATCGAGTACTCCGAGGGCGCGCTGGAGGAGTCGGTGTCGGCCTACCGCCGCATCGAGTCGTTCCTGCGCCGCGTCGTGCAGCGCACGGGCGTGGTGCCGCTCGGCGAGGACCTGTGCCCGGAGTTCGTCGCCGCGATGGACGACGACCTGAGCACCCCGCTGGCGATCGGCGCGCTGCACAACAAGGTGCGCGAGGGCAACACCGCGATGGACGCGGGGGACGACCAGGCCGCGCGGGAAGCCGCGGGCTGCGTGCGCGGGATGGCCGATCTGCTGGGACTGGACCCGTTGTCCCCCAAGTGGAACGAGGCCACCAGCACGGACACCGGTGCCCGCCAAGCGCTCGTCGCGCTGGTGGAGCACGTCTTGGAAGAACGCCTGCGGGCCCGCAAGGACCGGGACTTCGCCACGGCGGACGCGTTGCGCGACCGCCTGAAGGCCGCAGGGATCGCCGTCGAGGACAACCCCGACGGTTCGCAGTGGACATTGAGGGACGACTGAGCTCGTGGCTGGTAACTCCAAGCGCAAGGGCGCGATGCGCAACCCCGGTTCGAAGAAGGGTGCCGTCGTCGGTTCCGGCGGGCAGAAGTCCAAGGGCCTGCAGGGTCGTGGCCCGACCCCGAAGGCGATCGAGCGCCCGAACCACCCGGCCTACCGCCGGGCGACGAGCGCGGCCAAGGCGGCGAACACCGAGAAGGCCCGCGCCCGGCGCAAGAACGAGGGCCAGGCCGAGACCGTCGCGGGCCGCAACCCGGTCGTCGAGTGCCTGCGCGCGGGCATCCCGGCGACCGCGCTGTACGTGGCGCTCGGCATCGACTCGGACGACCGCGTCGCCGAGTCCGTGAGCCTCGCGGCGGACCGCGGCATCAGCGTCCTGGAGGTGACGCGCGGCGAGCTCGACCGCATCACCGGCGGCGCGCTGCACCAGGGCCTTGGCCTCCAGGTGCCGCCGTTCAACTACGCGCACCCGGACGACCTGCTGGAGTTCACCCGCCAGACGCGGGAGCAGCCGCTGCTGGTCGCGCTGGACGGCGTGACGGACCCGCGCAACCTGGGCGCCGTCGTGCGCTCGGCGGCCGCGTTCGGCGCGCAGGGCGTGCTGCTGCCGCAGCGGCGGTCCGCGAGCATCACGGCGGTCGCGTGGCGCTCCAGCGCTGGCACGGCGGCGAAGGTGCCGATCGCCATGGCGACGAACCTGACCCGCACGCTCCGCGACTGGGCGGACGAGGGCCTCATGGTCGTCGGCCTGGACGCGGACGGCGACGTGGACGTCGACGGCCTGGAGCTGGCGACCGGCCCGCTCGTGGTCGTCGTGGGCTCCGAGGGCCGCGGGCTGTCCCGGCTGGTGCGCGAGACGTGCGACCAGACGGTGTCGATCCCGATGGCCGCGGGCGTCGAGTCGCTCAACGCCTCCGTGGCGGCGGGCGTGGTGCTGGCCGAGGTCGCCCGGCGCCGCCGGGTCGCCGCCAAGGGCTAGGTCGAACGCCTCCGGCCGGGTCGCGCACGCGGCCCGGCCGGAAGTTCGGCACCCCTAATACGACCGGACCGCGAGCGGGCGCCCGAAGTCGCCAGCTAGGGTTCCCGCGATGTCATTCGCCAGCCCCCTCTTCCTGTGGTTCTTCATGCCGCTGCTGCTCGCGGCACTGCTCGTGGCACCCAGGAACTGGCGCAACGGCGTGGTGGCCGTGGCGAGCCTCGTGTTCTACGCCAGCGGCGCCGGGGGCACGACGCTGCTGCTCGTGGCCTGCATGGTGGTCAACTACCTGGCCGGGCCGCGGCTGGAGGTCGACCCGGCCGCGGAGCGCCACGACCTGCCCGGCCGCCCGGACCCGGCGCTGCGGCGCAAGATCCTCATCGGCGTGATCGCCTTCGACCTCTCGGTGCTGGTCGTCTGGAAGTACCTCGGCTTCGCCACCGAGCAGCTGGCCGCCATCGCGCGGGTCGTCGGCGGGGACTTCCCGATCGTGCACCTGGCCCTGCCGATCGGCATCTCCTTCTACACCTTCCACCACATCTCGTACGTGGTGGACATCTACCGCGGCGAGCGCAAGGCGCTGCGCGACCCGGTCTCGTTCATCACCTACATCGCGATGTTCCCGCAGCTCGTGGCCGGTCCGATCGTCCGGTACCGGGAGATCTCCGACCAGCTCCCCCAGCAGCGCACGCACCGCCTCGACGACATCGCCGCGGGCTTCCCGCGCTTCGCGCTGGGGCTCTGCAAGAAGGTCATCGTCGCCGACTCGCTGGCCCCGCTCGTCGACGCCTGCTTCGCCACGCCGACGCACGAGATGACGTTCGCCATCGCCTGGCTGGGCGCGATCGGCTACACGCTGCAGTTGTACTTCGACTTCTCCGGCTACTCCGACATGGCGATCGGGTTGGGCCGGATGCTCGGCTTCCGGCTCCCGGAGAACTTCGCGAGACCGTACTCGTCGGTGACGATCACCGAGTTCTGGCGGCGCTGGCACATGTCGCTCTCGCGCTGGTTCCGTGACTACGTATACATACCGCTCGGCGGCAACCGGCACGGTGTCGTGAAGACGTACCGGAACCTCGGAATCGTGTTCGTGCTCACCGGTTTTTGGCACGGAGCGAACTGGACGTTCCTCGTGTGGGGCTTGTTCCACGGGGCCCTGCTGGTTATGGAACGCGGTTTTGGATGGGATTCCACGCCTGCGGCGAAAAGGGTCCGGATCGCTCGGCGGGCATTGACGATGGCGCTCGTGATGATCGGCTGGGTGTTCTTCCGCTCGTCCGACCTCGGCCGGGCTCTCGCGATGCTGGGGCATCTGCTGCTGCCCGATTTCTCCGGCGTATCCGATGCTGTGAGCGCGGCCACAACGAACCAGCGGGTGGTGATCCTGGTCGTGGCACTGGCTATTGTCGTGCTGCCCACAGCCCCTGTGAGCGGCCCGTATCTGGAGTCCTCACGGGACAAGATCGCCAACGTCGCCCGGATCTCGCTCATGACGGTCGGCCTGGCCTACGCGGCAATCCTGGTCGCGGGAGGGACGTTCAGCCCGTTCCTGTACTACCAGTTCTGAGGCGGGGGAATAACCGCGCGCGTCCGGGCATTGGGCGATAAGCATGAATCCAGCTGGCCCACTCGGCGCAACCCGCGAGGCGCCCGCCAAGGGAAGTTCGACGGAGCGTGGGCAACGTAGGCTTCCGCACCGGCAAGCGAACGTCAACTGTCAATATTAACCAGGCCAAAATTTGTATCATAACTACCTTATGTAACCGACCTACTCCGTTCAGGTACACAGTGTGGTAGGACAGAGATTGCACAACCGACAGCTTCTACCGTGCTAACGGAGAAATAGGTTACTTCGGGTGGGGGTAACGTGACTCGCTCTTCGGGGCCGAACGACCTGGAGGGGTTGTGACCTCCGGGGGAACGTTGCGCGCGCTCGTGAGCGACCGCGAGTTCCGCGGGCTGTGGATCGGCTCGACGGTGTCCACCGCGGGTGACCAGCTCGCGGCCGTCGCGCTGTCACTCCTGGTGTTCGAGCGCACGGGATCCCCCCTCTGGACCGCGCTCACGTGGTCGCTGACGCTGTTCCCACCGCTGATCGCGGGTCCACTGCTCGCCTGGCTCGCCGACCGCTTCCCCCGCCGCACGGTGATGATCATCTGCGCCTGGCTCCAAGCCGCGATCGTCGGGCTGATGGCCCTGCCGGGGATGCCGCTGTGGCTGATGATCGTGCTGCTGGTCGCCGTCCAGATGGTGGCCTCGCCGTTCCTCGCCGCGCAGGAGGCGAGCCTGCCGTCCGTGCTCCCGGACAAGCGCTACGACGACGGGGTGGCCCTGTTCGGCACGTCGGTCGACGTGGCGCAGATGGCCGGGCTGGCCGCCGCGGGGTTCATCGTGACCGCCTCCAGCCCCAGCGTCGCGCTCGCCATCGACGCGGTGACGTTCGTGCTCGTCGCGATCCTGGTGCACACGTCGGTGAAGCACCGGCCCGCCGCCGACCCCCGTCGGCACCGCAAGGCCGACACGTCCGGCGAACCGCCCCGCCAGGGCGTGTTCACGCTGCTCGTCACGGAGCCGCGGCTGCGCAGCCTGATGGGCATGCGCCTGCTGGCCGGGCTGGCCATGGTCCCCGAGGGCCTGGCCGTGCCGCTGGCCGCGAGCCTCGACGCCGTGTGGGCCGTCGGGCTGATCCTGGCCATCGAGCCCGCCGCGAACGTCCTGGGCGTCGCGGTGCTGTTCCGCTGGGTTCGGGAACCCGCCAAACGGGAGCGGTTGATCGGACCGCTCGCTATTCTGTCGTTGGCGCCGCTGGTCATGTTCGCCTTGAACCCGAACCTGACCTGGACGATCGCCCTCCTCGTCATCGCGGGCATGGCGGGCGCGTACCACACGCCCGCGCGTTCGGCCTGGATGAGAATGCTGCCCGACGCGTACCGCGGCCGGGCATATGGAATCGGCAGGGCCGCCCTGCGGTCCAGCCAGGGTGGCGGCATGGCGGTGGCCGGAGTGGTGGCCCACGCTGTGGGCTCCATCACCGCGACCATCGCGGGCGCCGGTGGCATCGGGCTGCTTCTCGCAGCCCAGGCCACGCTCTCCTGGCACCGGGCACGGATGCGCGGCGACCGGAAGGTGGTGGTCAGCTGAAACGGACTCATCACATATCGCGATTGTCAAACATGACAGCCCCTTCGTGCGCGTCCAGCGAGGATTCGGATACGTACGGTGAGATTCAGGCCCCGAACTGAAGGGAGGGTGGTCTCACATGTCGCGGTTGCGCATGGCAAACCCTCCTTCGCACGGTGGTCGGGCAGCGACTGGTGCAAGTAGCGGGTACCCCAACTGCACGATGGTGTGCGGACACCGCCGTGGGAATGTCGGGGGGACGTGGTGAAGAACAGTTTGACTGACGACCAGCCCTCCAGGGCAACTCGTTGGGTACCGATCAGGAACTGGGACCTCTGGACGCTGCGCCCCGCGGCCCTCGCGTTCTTCCTCCTGGTCGAATCGGCCGTAGCGGGAGCCGCCATTTGGCTGCTCAGCGCGCTCGGCACCGTCTCGACCACGGACTGGATGCGGTTCGGCGCGATCCTGGTCGCGATCACGATTCACCTGGTGATGGTCAAGCGCGCCGAGGAGTCGCGCCGCAACGAGTCGGCCGGCCCGCACATCGACCTCACGTCGGTGTGGACGTTCGCCGCCGCCATCGCCCTGCCGGGTGGTCTCGCGGTCATCGTCACGCTGTGGATGCGGATCCTGATCCAGCCCATCGCGCGCCGCCAGCCGTACCGGTTCGTGTTCAGCTCGTCCAGCATCCTGGGCAGCACGATGCTGGCGTGGGCCGTGGTCCACCTCTCGGGCTTCTCCCTGGCCGCGACCGGCCACATCCCGACCGACCTCGGGCTCGTCCTCGTGCTCGCGCTCGCCGCGGCGCTGAACTGGTTCGCCCAGGTCGCCACCATCGCCATCGCGCTGAAGATCGTCACCCCGCACACCAGGCTCGTCGAGTTCCTCGGCTCGAAGAACGACAACATGCTCGAGGTCACCACCTTGGGCGCGGGCGCGATGCTGGGCATGCTGATCACATCGCACTGGGTCGGTCCTCTGTTGCTGGTCGCTCCCGTCATCCTGGTCAACGCGCTGCTGAACAACGCCGCAGAACGGCGGGCCCACCTCGAACGGCTGCTCAGCGAGCAGGAGCAGCTGCACCAGCAGCTCGCCGAGGACGCCCACACCGACTACCGGACGGGCCTGCTCAACACCAACGGGCTCGCCGAGTACGCGAACCGGCTCACCGAGCGGTCCAGGCACGACGGGCAGCCCGTGACCGTGCTCGCGATCGACCTCGACTTCTTCAAGCGCATCAACGACACGTGGGGGCACCCCGCGGGCAACGCCGTGCTCGCGGAAGTGGGCCGCATCCTGCGCGAGAAGCTCCGGCCGGGCGACGTGGCCGGACGGGATGGGGGCGAGGAGTTCCTCGTCGTGCTGGCCGACACAGGGCTCGCACAGGGCATCTCCATCGCCGAGCGCATCCGCGAGGCCATCGCCGAGGCGACGGTGTCCACGACGGACAAGCACCGCAACACCGTGACGCTGCGCGGCCGGGCGCTGCCGCCCGCCGACGACGACGGCCCGGACGTGCGGGCGATCTCGGCGTCGATCGGGGTCGCGGTCGTGCCGGACAACGGCGACAGCCTGGCGCTGGCGCAGCACAGCGCGGACGCCGCGCTCTACGTGGCCAAGGAGAACGGCCGCAACCAGGTGCGGGTGGCCGACCTGGACATCGGCGCGGGCGCGCGGGTGTCGCTCCCGGCGCTGCCCGTGATGCCGGTGCTGCCGGACCTGCCCAGCCCGCGGACGGACCAGCAGTCCACGGCGGACGACTCCCAGATCAGCCGGTCGGCCTGAGTCAGGCGGCGACGGCCACCCTGCGGTCGCCGATGCGGCGCACGCGGACCCGGCCGACGATCCGGCAGCCCACGTAGATGGCGAACGAGATCGCCGTGACGAACGCGCTGACCGGCAGGCCGGGCGCGAGCGAGAGCACGATCCCGCCCAGCACGGCGACCTCGGCGAACAGGACCGAGAGGACGGTCGCGCGGCCGGGGCTGGACGTGACGCGGCACGCGGCCGCGGCGGGCGTGATCATCAGCGCCAGCACCAGCAGCGCGCCGACGATCTGCACGCTCAGCGCCGTGGCGATGCCGACGAGCACGGCGAACACCGGCGTGAGCACCCGCACGGGCACGCCGCGGGCGGCGGCCACGTCGGGGTCGACGCTGGCGAACAGCAGCGGCCGGTAGAGGAACGCGAGCACGAGGAGCACGACGGCGGCCGTGCCCACGAGCTGCCACACGTTGTCCGCAGCCACGCCGAACGGCTGGCCGACGAGCAGGCCGAACTTGGTCGTGGCGCGGCCGTCGTAGAGGGCCAGGAACAGCACGCCGAGCCCGAGTCCGAACGCGAGCACCGCGCCGATCACCGAGTCCCGTTCGGAGTCCCGCTGGCTCAGCAGGCCCAGCAGCAGCGCCGCGAGCACGGCCCCGCCGATGGCCCCGTAGCCGACGCTGACGCCGAGCAGCAGGGCCGCCGCGCCGCCGGTGAAGGCGAGCTCGCTGGTGCCGTGGACGGCGAACGACATCTTGCGGGTCACCACGAGCGGCCCGAGCACGCCCGCGAGCAGGCCGAGCACGGCGCCCGCGATCAGCGCCCGGTGCACGATGTCCAGGCCGAGCAGCTCCGCCGTGAGGCCGAAGTCGAAGAAGGTGTCCATCAGCTCTCATCCACGACGTGGTGCGGCTGGTCCTCGCAGAGCTTGCCGGTGGCGCCGACGACCAGGATCTGGTCGCGCACCCGCACGACGTCGACCGTGGTGCGGTACAGCTCCGACAGGGTCTCCGACGTCATGACCTCGCTCGGCGGGCCGATCCGGAAGCGACCGTCCACCAGGTACAGGACCCGGTCCACGAGCGGCAGCACCGGGTTGATCTCGTGCGTGACGAACAGGACCGCGGTGTCGGCGGCCTTGCGGCGGGTGTCGATCAGGTCGCTCACGACCCGCTGGTGGGCGAGGTCCAGCGACAGCAGCGGCTCGTCGCACAGCAGCACTCGCGGGTCGCCGACGAGCGCCTGGGCGACGCGCAGCCGTTGCTGCTCGCCGCCGGACAGCAGGCCGATCGGGGCGTCCGCGTAGTCGGTGGCGCCGACGGCGGCGAGCACCTCGTCCACGCGGGCCCTGCGGTTCTTGCGGCCGCGCAGCCCGAGGCCCCACGTGTGGCCGTCGAGCCCGAGTCCGACGAGGTCGCGGCCGCGCAGCGTCAGCGTCGGGTCGAGCGAGCGCTGCTGCGGGATGTACCCGATCTCGCGGTTGCCCCGGCCCGGCGGTCTGCCCGCGATCTCCACGGCCCCGCCGGACAGCGGCTGGAGGCCGAGGAGCACCCGCATGAGGCTGGTCTTGCCGGAGCCGTTCGGGCCGAGGATGGCGAGGAACTCGCCCGGCTGGACCTCGAGGTCGAGGCCGTCCCAGAGCACGCGCCTGCCGTAGGCGAGGGCGGCTCCGCGCAGCGAGACCGCCCCGCGCGGCTGCGCGGGGCGGTCTGCCGGTGTCACGTCGGTGGTGGTCGACGGTGCGGTCGTCATGGCGTCATTTCTTGCTGAGGGCGGTGGACAACGCGTCCACCTGCTTCGTCATCCAGTCAAGGTATCCGGAAACGCCGGCGGGCAGGGTCTCGGTCACCCCGACGACGGGGATGCCCGCGGTCCCGGCCTGGGAAACGAGCTGCTGGGTGACGCTGTTCTCGGTCTGGGTGTTGTTCACCAGCGCGGTGACCTGCTTGCCGGTGATCAGGTCCGTGGCGGCGGTCAGCGCGGCGACCGGGACGTCGGTCTCGTTCTCGATGGCCTCGCTGAACTCGGTCGGGGTGGCGTCGGTGACGCCCGCGGCCTCCAGGAGGTAGTGCGGCACCGGCTCGGTGACGACGACCTTGCTGCCGGGGTGGTCCGTGCCGAGCTTCGCGACGGAGGCGGCGAGGGAGTCGACCTGCTGGTCGAACTTGGCCGCGTTGGCGGTGAAGGCGTCCTTCTTGTCCGGCGCGGCGGCGGACAGCTCCTCGGCGACCTTGTCGGCGACCTTCTTGACGGTCGGCAGGTCGTACCAGACGTGCTCGTTGGTGCCGTCGGCCTTGCCGGAGAGGCCGAACGCGTCGACCTGCTTGGCGCCGCTGTCGCCGGAGTCGGCGATGAGCTTGGTGAAGAAGTCGTCGTAGCCGCCGCCGTTGAACACGACCACCTTCGCCTTGGCGAGCGCGGCGACGTCGGCGGGCTTGGACTCGTAGGAGTGCGGGTCGGCCGACGGGTCGTCGATGATCGAGTGCACGGTCACGGCATCGCCGCCCACGGCCTGCACGACGCTGCCCCAGACGTTGGTGGAGGCCACCACGGCGACCTTGCCGTCGGCCGCGGCCGGGGCGTCGGAGCCGCCGCCGCACGCGGTGAGGGCGAGCAGGGCGGCGGCGACGGCCGCGCCCGCACGGAGGTGACGCAGCGTCATCAGTGAACTCCTCGACGGGGTGAAGCTTTGGGGATGGAAACCGTTGTCGAGTTCATCTTAGAACGGACGGCGACCACTTTGTCCAGCACCCCACGTGCGACGAGGGCCACCCGTCCTCGAACGGGTGGCCCTCGTCGGTGCTGCGGGTGGGTCAGTCGGTGAGGCGGTCGCCGCTCTCCGGGTGGAACAGGTGGATCTCGGACGCGTCACGCACAGCGACCTTGACCTCCTGGCCCAGCGTGGGCGGCGTGCGGCCGTCGACGCGGACCACGAAGCGCTCGGACGAGTCGCCGATCCGGACCGCGCCGTGCACGAGCGCGTCCGCGCCCAGCTCCTCGACGAGCTCCACGGTCATCGCCAGACCGTCCTCGGTGGACGACGACGGGATGATCCCGAGCGCCTCCGGGCGGATGCCGAACGTGACCTCGGACAAGCTCTTGCCGGACGCGGCGTCCAGCGCGGCGCGCGGCAGCGGCACGACGATGCCGTCGAGCTTCGCGCCCTCGGCGGTCAGCGGCACGGTCTTGAGGTTCATCGCGGGCGAGCCGATGAAACCGGCGACGAAGGCGTTGGCGGGCTTGTCGTACAGCGCGCGCGGGGTGTCGCACTGCTGGAGCAGGCCGTCCTTGAGGACCGCCACGCGGTGACCCATGGTCATGGCCTCGACCTGGTCGTGCGTCACGTAGATCGTGGTCGTGCCGAGGCGCTGCTGGAGGGCGGCGATGTTCGCGCGGGTCTCCACGCGCAGCTTCGCGTCCAGGTTGGACAGCGGCTCGTCCATGAGGAACACGGCGGGCTCGCGGACGATCGCGCGACCCATCGCGACGCGCTGGCGCTGACCACCGGAGAGCGCCTTCGGCTTGCGGTCCAGGTACTTGGTGAGGTCGAGCAGCTTCGCCGCCTCGCCCACCTTCTCCTTGATCTCGGCCTTGTTGACGCCGCGCAGCTTGAGCGCGAAGCCCATGTTCTCGGCGACCGTCATGTGCGGGTAGAGGGCGTAGGACTGGAACACCATGGCGATGTCGCGGCCCTTCGGGGGGACGTTCGTGACGTCCTTGCCACCGATCTCGATGGCGCCCTCGTCGATGTCCTCGAGCCCGGCCAGCATGCGGAGGGCAGTGGACTTGCCGGAGCCCGACGGGCCGACCAGCACGAGGAACTCGCCGTCGGCGACGTCCAGGGACAACTCGTCCACCGCGCGGACCGGCGGGTTGCCGGAGAAGATCCGCGAAGCCTTGACGTACGCGACCTCAGCCATGTGACGCACCTTTCCAATCCCTAGCGATGAGGCCAACGTATGGATTGCAAGCGCTTACGGGAATGGGGGGATTGGTCTAGTTCTGGGTGGGGTGGGATGGGGTGGGCTTGGGTGGTCCTCCGGAGGGCCCGAGGGTGTGTGTCCGCTTGAGGGCCTGTTGGAGTGGTCCCGTGCTTCGGGGGAACCCCCGGTTGCGCCGATTGTCCCACCCTCTTTCGTCTTGTCAAGGCTGGAAAGACGCCTTGACAAGACGAAAGAGGGTGGGGGCGCAAAAACAACCGGGGGCCGCCAGGGTTGGGGGTTGAAAGACCCTGCCGGCACGTTGCGGTTTTGGTGCGGTGCAGGTGCCGGCCGGGGGCCGGAAGATTTTTAGTCCGGTCCCGATCGGTGCGAGTGCCGGCCGGGGGCCGGAAGATATTTGGTCCAGTCCCGTGCGGTGCGAGTTCTCGGACTCTGTGCTCAGCCCTTGACGGCTCCGGAGGCTAGGCCGGCTACGAGGAAGCGCTGGACCAGGTAGAACACTGCGATGGCTGGGATTGCGACCAGGATTGAGGCGGCTGCCAGGTGGCCCCATTCGGTGCGGTTCTGTTGTACGAACACCTGTAGGCCTACTGCCAAGGTCTTCGACTCGTCTGCTGCTGACAGGAATGCTGAGGCGAAGGCCACCTCGCCCCAGGCGGTGATGAAGGCGTAGAAGGCCGTTACCGCCAGGCCGGGTTTTGCCAGGGGGAGGATGAGGCGCCAGAAGACGCCGAACGGGGACAGGCCGTCCACCCTTCCCGCCTCGTCGATGTCTGTTGGGACGGTGTCGAAGTAGCCCTTCAGCATGTAGGTGCAGAAGGGGACCGCTGTGGTGCAGTAGACGAGGACCAGGCCGAACTGTTCGCCTTGCAGGCCCAGGGTCAGGAGGATGTTGTAGAGCGGGACGATGAGTACCGCGAACGGGAACATCTGGACCACTAGGAAAGACATCATCAACGTTCGCTTGCCGGGGAAGCGGAAGCGGCTGGCGGCGTAGCCCGTTGTAGCCGAGAGGAAGACCGCTACCACGGTGGTCATCAGGGCGATGAGGACCGAGTTGCCGAACCAGGTCAGGAAGCTGCCCTTGTCGCCCGAGAGGATGCGGGCGTAGTTGTCCAAAGAGGACTCGTTGAGCAGTTTCGGGGTGGTTTCGACTGCTCTTGCGTCTGGTTTGAACGAGGTGACCAGGACCCAGAAGACCGGGAACACCGCGATCAGGGAGGCGATCACCAGCGTTGCGTGCAGGGCGGTGCTGGCTGCGCGGGTGCGGTGGTGGCGTTTGTGGGTTACGCGGTCCGGGCGGACTACCTGGAGGGAGCTGGCGTCCAAGGTCATTTACCACACCTCGCCTTGCTTGCGCAGTGCTCGGCGGTACACCCCGGCGAACACCAGGAGCACCGACAGGATCAGCACGCCGTAGGTGGACGCGATGGCGTAGTCGCGGGACGCGCTTGAGAAGAAGCGCTCGAACGCGTAGGTCACCAGGATCCTGGTGTTGGGGTTCGGGCCGGTGATCAAGTAGATGATCGCGAACATGTTGAACGTCCAGATGATGCCCAGCAGCACCACGGTGCTGGAGACCGAGCGCAGGCCCGGCAGCGTGATGTGGCGGAAGCGCTGCCACGGGGTCGCGCCGTCCACTTCCGCCGCCTCGTAGAGGTCGCCGGGGATGGACTGGAGGCCGCCGAGCAGCGCCACCATCATGAACGGGACGCCCAGCCAGACGTTGACGATGATGACCGCGACCAAGGCCCAGTCGTTCTGGCCCAGCCAGACCGGGGGGTTGTCGACGCCCACCGCCCTCAGGGCCTGGTTGATGATGCCGTACTGGGCGTTGAACATGTACTTCCACGTGAACGCGCTGATGAACGCGGGCACCGCCCACGGGAGGATCAGCAGCACCCGGTAGACCGACCTGCCCTTGACCTCGCGGTTGAGCAGGAGTGCCAGGCCCAGGCCGATGACGTAGTGGAAGAAGACGCAGGAGAACGTCCAGATCAAGGTGCGGACGAGCGTGGACCAGAAATTGCCGTAGCTGGTGTCGCCGGAGAGGACGTGGGCGTAGTTGCGGAAGCCCACGCCGATGTAGGTCGCCGCGCGGTCGAGGACCGGGTTGGCGATGTTGGCCTCGTTGATGTTCGTGAAGGTGAAGAAGACGCCCTGCGCCAGCGGGTAGAGCACCAGCACGGCGATGACGACCACGACCGGCAGCACCATCGCGTAGGCGTACCAGTGGCGTTCCAGGAATCTGCGCACGGAAACCCCATTCCCCGAACGGGAAGGCCGCGGGCTCTTGGCCCGCGGCCGCCCGGTCAGCCGATCGAGTACTCGGGGACGACCTGGTCCTGGTAGGCCTTGGCGACCTCGTCGAGCGCGGTCTTGGCGTCCTTCTTGCCCGCGAGGAAGTCGGCGTAGGCGATCTTCAACGGGTCGAAGAGCTGGCCGCCCTCGGGGATCCACGGCCGGGCGTGCGCGGCCTTCGCGACCGGCTCGAACGCGGCCACGACGGGCTGGGCCTTGACGTCCGCGTTGTCGTAGGCGGACTTGCGGGTGGGCAGCAGGCCCAACTCCTTCGCCACCTGCACCTGCGCGTCGGTGCCGCTCATGCACTGGATGAACTTGACCGACGACGCCTTCGCCTTGGTGCCCTGGCGGATCACGTAGTCGTGGCCGCCGACGGGGGCGCTGCCCTTGCCCGCGGTGTCACCGGGGACGGGGGCGATGCCGAGGTTCGTCGCGTCGGTGAAGGCCGCGCCCTTGAGGTAGTCGGCCACCGACCACGGACCGTTGACGACCATGGCGACCTCGCCGGAGGAGAACCCGGCCTGCATGTTGTTGTAGGAGTTGCTCGGGTCCAGCGCGGTGGAGGCCGCCTTCGCGTCGAGCAGGCCCTTCGCGGTCTGCAACGCCTTCACGTTGGCCGCCGAGTTCACCACGATCTTCTTCGAGTCCGCGTCCACGAGGTCGCCGCCCGCGCCGTAGATGAACGGCAGCGCGTAGTACGCGTCGTTGTTGAGGAAGAACGACTTCTCGCCGCCGAGCTTGGCGGCCACGTCCTTCACCTCGGCCCACGTCTTCGGCGGCTGGACGCCCGCGGCGGTGAGCAGCTTCTTGTTGTAGAACAGCGCGAGCGAGTCGGTGACCTGCGGGACGCCGTAGGACTTGCCCTCGAACTTGGTGGAGCCCAACGGGGTTTCCAGGAAGTCGGAGGTGTCCTTCGCCAGGTCGGTGTCGGTGAGGTCGACCACGAGGGAGTTCTTCGCGAGCTGCGGCACCCACGCGACCTCGGCGCGGAACACGTCCGGGCCCTGCCCGCCCTGCGCGGCGGTCTTGTAGTTGTTGAGCGCCGCGTCGAAGGCGACCGTCTCGGTCTTGACCTTGTACCCGCCCTTGGTCGCGCAGTCCTGGGCGATCTTGGTGAACACCGGGCTCTCGTTGGGACCGCTGGTGTCCCAGAACGTCACCTCGCCGGTGTCGGAGCCCGCGTCGGTCGAGCCGCCCCCGCCGCCGCACGCGGTGAGGACCAGAGCGCCGGTCAGACAGGCTGCCGTGGCTGTCACGAGGGTTGTACGTCGCATCGTTGCTGTCGTTCCCTCCTGCTTGCCTCACCGACGTGTCGCGACGACGAGGATGTTGCAAGGATTTGCATCAAGGTTGCCGCGGATTTCATACCCGTGAACCCAAGGTGGTCAAGGGTTATCCCGTAGTTGCGCCTTAACGGACGAGGCCGGAAGTGTTAACCCAGGACCGTTCGGGTGTTTCGGTTGCAAGAACTTGCCGTCACGGAGCAGGCTTGCCCCGACACGAGGAGGCACGGTTGTCGGGGTTGTCCGAGATCGCCAGGGCCGCGGGGGTGAGCATCTCTACGGTCAGCCGGGTGCTGAACCGGCGGGCGGGCGTCAACGAGGAGACCCGGCAGCGCGTGCTGGCCGTGCTCACCGAGATGCCCTACACCCCGCGCGGACTCGGCGCGCTGCAGCGGACCGGTGTGATCGGCCTGCTCGTGCCCGAGCTGTCGAACCCGGTGTTCCCGGCGTTCGCCGAGGCCCTGGAGACGCGGGCCGCCCGGCTCGGCTACTCGTCGCTGCTCTGCAACACCCGCGGCACCGGCACGGCCGCGATGGGCGAGGAGGAGTACGTCCGGATGCTGCTCGCCAGGGGCGTCGAGGGCATGGTGTTCGTGTCGCCGGAGATCACCAACGTCGAGGTGCCGCTCGGGCAGGCGCCGCGGCCGAGCTACTACGCGAAGCTGCTGGCCGACGGCGTGCACATGGTGTTCGTCAACGGCGCGACGCCCGCGCTGGACGTGCCGGACGTGACCGTGGACGAGCAGCTCGCGGGCTACGCCGCCACGCGGCACCTCATCGAGCTGGGCCACCGGCGGATCGGGTTCGTGTCCGGCCCGTCGCGGTCGCTGCCGTCGCGGCTGAAGCGCGCGGGCTGGGCGGCCGCGCTGGAGGAGGACTCGCTGCCCGCGGAGTCCGAGTTCGTGGCGCACGGCCCGTTCGGGCCCGCGGGCGGGGCTGCGGCACTGGGGACGCTGCTGGACACCGTGCGGCCGACCGCGGTGATCTGCTCGTCGGACCACATGGCGCTCGGCGCGCTGCGGGAAGCCCACCAACGGGGGCTTTCGGTGCCGGAGGACCTGTCGATCGTCGGGTTCGACGACATCCCGCCCGCGTCCTACTGCTCCCCCTCGCTGACCACGCTGGCGCAGCCGATCGAGGAGATGGCGGCCGCGGCGGTGGACGAACTGGTGAACCGGCTCGATCCGGACAGGAAGAGGCGCGGATCGGGCAACTACACGCGGGTCTTCCGCCCTAGGCTGGTGTCGAGGGAGTCCACGGCCCCTCCGAGGCGCCCCTAATTGGTCCAGACCAAATACTCTCCACGCAAGACGGTCCGACCTGGGCATATGCAGTAACCTCGTGACGCACGTCCCGACTTGCTTCTGTAATTGGTTCTGAACCGTTACGGTCACTCCATGGCGCGGTCGATGCATGTGCGACGTCCGGCGACGCTGGCCTCCTTGGCCGCTGAGCTGGGCGTTTCCCGGACAACGGTGTCCAACGCGTACAACCGGCCCGACCAGCTCTCGCCAGAGCTGCGTCGACGGGTGTTGGAGACGGCAAGGCGACTCGGCTATCCGGGCCCGGACCCCGTGGCCCGGTCACTGCGGACCCGAAAAGCGGGCGCGGTCGGGCTGCTGCTCACCGAGAACCTGTCCTACGCGTTCCGCGACCCGGCGGCGCTCGGGTTCCTGGAGGGCCTCGCGCTGGCGTGCGAGGACGCGGGGACCGGGCTGATGCTGATCCCGGCGAGCCCGGAGCGCGAGGACGTGGCGGCGGTGCACCGCGCGGGCGTGGACGGCTTCGTCGTCTACTCCGTGCCGGACGACGACCCGCACCTCGCGGCCGTCCTCGAACGGCCGGTGCCGACGGTCGTCTGCGACCAGCCGGACATCGGCAACGTCGACCGGGTCGGCATCGACGACCGCGCCGCCATGTACGAGCTGGCGCAGCACCTGATCGCGATGGGCCACCGCCGCGTCGGCGTCGTCTGCATGCGCCTGGCGCGCGACCGCAACGACGGCTACGTGTCGGTCGACCGGCAGCACGCCGCGCACTTCCACGTCCAGCGCGCGCGCCTCGCGGGTCTCGCGATGGCGTTCAGCGAGGCGGGCGTCGACTGGTCGAAGGTGCCCGTGGTCGAGCGGTTCGACCACAACACGGCGTCCGGCGAGTCCGCCGCGGCCCAGGTGCTCGACCGCGACCCGTCCATCACGGCGCTGATCTGCACCTCGGACATACTGGCCCTCGGCGCGATGAACGAGGCCAAGCGCCGCGGCCTGCGCGTGCCGGAGGACCTGACGATCACCGGGTTCGACGGCATCCAGGAGGCCGAGCGCGTCGGTCTCACGACGGTGCGGCAGCCGGTGCTGGAGAAGGGCCGCGCCGCGGGCAAGCTCCTGCTCGACGTCGGCGAGCGCACCCGGCCCCGCTCGGTGAACCTGAGCACGGAACTCATCGCGGGCTCGACCGCCGCGGCTCCCCGGACGATCACCGAGGAGCGCTGGTTCGGGCCGTGATCAGCTGAGCCGGAACACCACGGGGTTGCTGGCCTTGCCCGCGACCTTGGCGACGAGCAGGTAGTCGCCCGGCCCGACCCTGCTGTGGGTGCGGCAGCCCTCGTCCGAGGTGCTGCCCGCCCAGCTCAGGCCGTAGGTGAAGACCTCGCGCGGCTGCATGACCCGCACCTCGGAGCCCTCGGTGGCGAAGCAGTGGTTGCTCGACCACAGCTGCGTCGCGCCATCGGCGCTGGTCACGACCAGTTCGCGGAGCGCGCGGCCGATGTCCTTCGTGCACGGCAGCGCGCCGACGTTCGAGACGTGGATCTTGAACTCGGGCTGCTGGCCGACCTCGTAGCTCGGCTTGGCCACCTCGGCGGCGACGTTGACCGACGCGTCGTCGCAGGCCGCGGGCGGTCCGGGCGGCGGGGTGGGCGTCGGAGGGGCCGCGGGCGGCGGGGGCGGCGGCGGTGACGTGCTGGAACTGCTCGGCGGCGCCGTGGACGGCGGGGTCGACGGCGGCGTGGACGTCAGCGCCTGCAACTCCGGCTGCGGGTCCGAGTGGCCGACGAGGCTCGCCACGAGCCAGATCACGAGGAGCAGCGCGACGAGCGACGCGCCGAGCGCTATCGCTCGACGGCGCCAGTACACCGAGGCCGGTCGCGGCCCTGTGGGCTCGATCACGACACCGACGGTAACCGGGTGGACCCGTCGCGGGCGGGACGCTGGAGTAACCCGATGCGGTGAAAGGTGACGTTCGTCGAAAGCCCTTGGCACCTGCGTGAACACCCGTTGCAATGGTGGGGAACAGGAGGTGTGCCGTGACCGCGATCGACGAGTTGCTGCGCCGCAACGACGACCTGGGCAACATCGTGCCCGGAGACCGCTCGACCCCCAAGCCGTCCCTCCAGGTGGCCATCCTGACGTGCATGGACTCCCGCATCCGGGTGTTCGAGATCTTCGGCCTCAAGCAGGGTGAGGCCCACGTCCTGCGCAACGCGGGCGGGGTCGTCACCGACGACATGATCCGCTCGCTCGCGCTGTCGCAGCGCAAGCTGGGGACCCGCGAGGTGCTGCTGGTGCACCACACCAACTGCGGGCTGGAACTCGTGACCGAGGACGGGTTCAAGGACGAGCTGGAGACGGACTCCGGGATGCGCCCCACGTGGGCCGTCGAGGCGTTCCGCGAGGTGAAGGACAGCGTGCGCGGGTCGATGAACCGCTTGCGGCACAGCGCTTTCCTGCCGCACAAGGACCAGGTGCGCGGGTTCGTCTACGACGTGCGCACCGGCGTGCTCACCGAGGTGGTGTGACGGTCAGGGCGATCTTGCCCTGACGCGGTCCCGGAGCGGAGTGGGCCTCGGCGGCCCGCTCCCACGGGAACACCGCCTGCACCGGCACGTGGAACCGACCTTCGTCGGCGAGGGCGGCCGCCGCGGCGAGTCCGTGGCGGCCGTGGGGCTCGCCGCCGAAGTCGCCGACCGAGAGCCGGACGCCGTGCTCCGGGCCGGTGAAGTCGGCGAGGGTGACGACGCGGGCCGGGTCGCCGGTGAGCGCGACCAGCTCGGGCAGCGTGCCCTTGCCGATGACGTCGAGCGCCCGGTCGACCTCGCCGTTCCACCGCACGCACGGGATCGCGCCGAGTCCGGTGAGGAACTCGTGGCTCTCGGGCCTCGCCGTGCCGATCACCCGCGCGCCGCGGGCCCCCGCGAGCTGCACGGCCACGCTGCCGACCCCGCCCGCCGCGCCGTCGATCAGCAGGGTGCTTCCCGGCCGCACGTCCAGCAGGTCCAGCGCGCGGGTCGCGGTCTCGATGCTCGTGCCGCCCGCGCCCGCCTGCTCCCACGGCAACGCCGCGGGCTTCGCCGCCCAGAACGCCAGCACGGCGAACTCCGCGGTGGCCCCGCCGAGCCGTTTCACGTCGACCGAGCCGAACACCTCGTCGCCGATCCGGACCCCGGTGACGCCCTCGCCCACCTCGTCGACGACTCCCGCCGCGTCGACTCCGGGGACGTGCGGCAGCACCGCCGCCATGGAGGACTTCCCGGCGCGGATCGCGAGGTCGACCGGCGACACGCCAGCGGCCCGGACTCGGACGCGCACCTCCCCCGGCCCGGCGTGGGGCTCGGCGAACGGGCCGACGAACAGGACCTCGGGCGGACCGAACCGGTCGAACTGGACTGCGAGCACGATGGCCTCCTTCCGGGCCTACGGTAGGAGCGAAGGGCTCGGTCGACGCGAAGTGAGAAGCACGGGAGCGGCAGTGACTCGGAAACGCCGTGCGGACGCCGAGGAGAACCGGCGGCACGTCCTGGACACCGCGCGGGCCGCGTTCGCCGCCGACGGCGTGGACCTGCCGATCCGCGAGGTCGCCCGCCGCGCCGAGGTCGGCGTCGCCACCGTCTACCGGCACTTCCCGTCCCGGCAGGACCTGCTCGCGACCGTCCTGGACGAGCAGGTGCGGCGGTGCGCCGACCGGCTGCGCGCCGCGCTCGCCGACCCCGACCCCCGGCGGGCGCTGCGCGACACCATCGTCTGGTTCGGCGAGGGCCAGGTGCGCGACCGCGGCCTCACCGAGGCGCTGCTGGCCCCGCGGTACGCCGACCAGCGCCGCGCGCACGCGGAGGCGTTCGCCGAACTGGTGCGCCGGGCCCGCTCGGACGGGTCCGTGCGCCCGCGGGTGACGGTCGAGGACGCCCGCGTCGCCCTGATGGCCATCGCGTCGTTCCGGGGGCTGCCGGTCGACGTGGCGACGCCCGCCGTCCGACGGCTGACCGACCTGCTGCTCACCGGCGTGCTGCACGAGGAAACGAGCAGGTCCGAGGCCTGATCTCGTGGAGATGTCGGACCCCCGCGCTACCGTCGTGACTTCGGGGGCCCATCCCAGGGCGCCCTAGGCGTCGTGGGGAGTGGATCGTGGTCCTACGGTGCACGCCATGAACGTGACGGAGTTGCGGCTGGAGATCGACGGCCTCGGCGGCGCGGAGTGGACGACGTGGCCGCACGCGTACGGCAGCGCCCGTGACACGCCCGGCCACCTGGTCGCGCTGCTGGGCGACGACGAGCAGGCCCAGGTCGCCGCGGCCCGCCACTTCGGGTCGGCGATCGTGCACCAGTCCAGCATCTGGCCCGCCAGCCCGGACGCGTTCGCGTGGCTCATCCGCGTCCTGCGCGCCCAACAGCTTCCCGTCGAGGTGCTGGGGAGCTGCCTGTCCGCCTTGGCCGAGGCGGGCGAGAACGTCGAGGACGACGACCCCGCGGAGCTGACCGAGGAAGGCCGCAAGTGGTTGACCCGCTTCGCGACCACGCCGGACGAGGACCACGAGCTGGTGTGGGACGACTTCCTGAGCTCGGACGCCGACACCGACGTCTACCGGTGGCTGATGACCCGCATGGCGGCGTTGCGCCCGGAGGTGGCGGCGCTGCTCGAAGCACTGGACGGCGGCGGGGTCGCGACGGCGGCGATGCTCGACGACGTCCGGCGGTCCTGGCGGCCATGAGGGTGCGGCGAGCCCGGCGCGGGCCGGGCGGGTTCGTGCGGCGGGTCCGGGTCGAGCCCTTGTCCGACACCCGGCGGTACCCGTACACGCTGCCCGCGGTCAAAGCGCTGATCGGCGACGGGCTCGACCTGGACGCGGGCGTGACGTTCCTGGTGGGCGAGAACGGGAGCGGGAAGTCGACGCTGGTCGAGGCCATGGCCGTGGCGTGCGGGTTCAACGCCGAGGGCGGCAGCCAGAACTTCCGGTTCGCCACGCGGGCCACCGAGTCGTCGCTGGGCGACGAGCTGGTGCTGTCGTGGTCGGGACGCAAGCCCCAGACCGGGTTCTTCCTCAGAGCCGAGTCGTACTACAACGTGGCCACCGAGATCGAGCGGCTGGGCCACCTGCGCTCCTACGGCGGGGTGTCGCCGCACGAGCGGTCGCACGGCGAGTCGTTCGTCGACCTGGTGAGCCACCGGTTCGGGCCGGAGGGCCTGTACTTCCTGGACGAGCCGGAGGCCGCGCTGTCCGTCCGGGGGTGCCTGGCCGTGCTGGCGCGGCTGGCGGACCTCAGCACGCAGGGGTGCCAGTTCGTGGTGGCGACGCACTCGCCCGTGCTGCTGGCACTGCCGGAGGCGACGATCTTCGAGATCGACGAGGACGGCGCGATCACCCGCACGACCTACGACGAGGCGCTGCCGGTGCGGCTCATGCGGGAGTTCCTGGCACGGCCGGAGACCTACCTGCGCCACCTGCTCGCCGAGGACTCGTGATGAGGGCATGGGCGGGACTGCTCGCGGTGGTGACGGGGATCCAGTACGTGGTGCTGGAGGCCGTCGCGGCGGCCGCGTGGAACGACCCGAGCTACCGGTACGCCTACAACTACATCAGCGACCTCGGGGTGCCCGGTCCCCGGTCGGACAGCGGTCAACGGGTGATCGACTCGCCGTTGTCGGCGGTGATGAACACGGCGTTCGTCTTGCAAGGACTGGGTTTCCTGGTCGTCGGGCTGCTGCTGGCCCGGCACCACCCCCGTCGCCTGCCGATCACCGCGTTCGTCGTCGCCCACGCCGTCGGCAACGTCCTGGTCGCCGCCTTCCCCAGCTCCACCGGATCGAGCTTCCACGTGATCGGCGCGACCCTCGCGATCGCCGGGGGCAACGCGGCCGCGTTCACCATCGGCACCGCGAAGGGCAGTCCGCTGAAGGTCTTGAGCGCGGTGCTGCCCTTAACGGGCCTGGTCAGCATCCTGCTGCTCGGCCGGGTCGGGGCCGGGGAGATCGACGGGGTCTGGGAGCGCGGCGGCGTGTACTCGATCACCGCGTGGGAGATCGCGTTCGGGGTCGCCCTGCTGGTGGCGAGCCGTCGACGCCTGGGAGAATCGGCGGCGTTATGAGCCTGGATACCGAGTTGGTGCTCGACTGGTTCGCCGAAACCGCCCGTGACCTGCCCTGGCGGCGTCCGGAGTGCACGGCGTGGGGCGTGCTGGTCAGCGAGATCATGTTGCAGCAGACGCCCGTGGCCCGCGTGGAGCCGATCTGGCGCGAGTGGCTGGAGCGGTGGCCCGTGCCGTCCGCGATGGCCGCCGCGAGCCAGGGCGAGGTCGTGCGGGCGTGGGGGAAGCTCGGGTACCCGCGGCGGGCGCTGCGGCTGCACGCCGCCGCGGCGGTGATCGCGGCCGAGCACGACGACGTCGTGCCGTCCGATGTGGACACCCTGCTGGGACTGCCGGGGATCGGCGCGTACACGGCGCGGGCGGTGGCCGCTTTCGCCTACGGGCAGAAGGTTCCGGTGGTCGACACGAACGTGCGGCGGGTCGTCGCGCGGGCGGTGCACGGGGCCGCGGACGCCGGGCCGCCGTCGACGACGCGGGACCTCGCGGACGTGGACGCGCTGCTGCCGGAGGAGCAGGCCGCCGTCTACTCGGCGGGCCTGATGGAGCTGGGCGCGCTGATCTGCACGGCGCGCGCGCCGCGGTGCGCGGACTGCCCGGTGTTCGGCGACTGCGCGTGGCAGATCGCGGGCAAACCGGCCTACGACGGGCCCGCGAAGGTGGCGCAGAAGTTCGCGGGCACGGACCGGCAGGTGCGCGGGTTGCTGCTGGACGTGCTGCGCGGCACCAGCGACGCGGTGCCCAAGGCGAAGCTGGACGTGGTGTGGTCGGACGCGGGCCAGCGGGACAAGTGCCTGCACTCGCTGCTGGTGGACGGCCTGGTCGAGCAGACCGCGACCGGCCTGTTCGCGTTGCCCGGCGAGCACGACTGATGGCGCAGGCGGTGGTCGTCTTCTTCGACGACGAGGCAGACGCGGCCGTGCGGGCGTTGTGGCGGAAGCTGGCCGAGGTCGGCGTGCCGACCGACGAGAAGGTCCCGCCGCACCTGACGTACGCGCTGGCGGGGTCGATCCCGGCGAAGGCGCGGACCGCGCTGCGCGAGGAGCTGGGCAGGCTCTGGCTTCCCGGCATGGCGCTGGAGAACCTGTCGTCGTTCGCGACCAGCGAGAACGTGCTGATGCTCGCGGCCGTCGTGGACAGCGAACTGCTCGCGGTGCACTCGGCGATCCACGACGTGCTGGCGCGCAAGGTCAAGAACTCCTCGGCGTACTACCTGCCCGGCCACTGGGTGCCGCACTGCACGCTCGCGGTCGGCCTGTCCGACGAGCAGATGGTGGCCGGGTTCGGCGCGCTGCACCCGGTGCCGCCGATCCGCGCCAAGGTCGGGCGGGTGTGCGTGGTCGACTCGGCGACCGGCGAGGTCGACGAGCTCACCTAGCCAGGAACGCCTCGACGGCGCCGCGGAACACCTCCGGGGCCTCGTCGTGGACGACGTGGCCGGACTCGGGCACGAGCAGGTGCGTCCCACCCGTGCGGCGGGCCATCTCGGCCATCTGGCCCGGCCGCATCCCGCCGCGGCCGGCCTCGATGGCGAGAAGTGGACACCTCACGGCGTCGACGAGGTGCCAGTAGTCGCGGACGCCCCACTCGGCGGCGATCTCGTACAGGTCCTCCATGCGGGCCAGCAGGTGGTAGCCGTCGTCGCGCTCCTCGAAGAACTCCTCCACGCGCGGCACGTCCACGACCGACCGCACGTGCGCCAGCGACCGGAACGGCACCGGCCACGCGTCGAAGTACCACTTCCAGTCCTCGACGGACTTGCCGGTGTTGTCCGGCACGGCGTCCTCCACGACCAGCGCGGACACCAGTTCCGGGTGCGTCGCGGCGGCGCCCAGCGCGTGCAGGCCGCCCATCGAGTGGCCGATCAGGACGGCCGGTCCGAGGTCCAGTTCCCGGACGGTGTCGGCGATGTCGGCGACGAAGTCCTCGGTGCGCCACGGCCCGCCGCGGGCGTTCCGGCCGTGGCCGCGGGCGTCGACGGCGACCACGCGGCCGTACCGCGTGAGCCACCGCGCGACCGTCCACCACGTGCTGGCGCGGCTCATCAGACCGTGCAGGAGGAGGATCCCTTGGCCGGATCCGCCGAACTCGATGGTGCCCATGCGTGCATCATTGCCGCATGGCTATCAGCTCGAAGGCGCGCCCGTACCTGCTGATCCTCGCGGTCGTGCTGGTCGTCGTCGGTGTGGTGGTCGCCAGACTCCCCGGCCAGACCGACGGGTCTGCCGTGGCGACGTCGACGTCGCCCACGCCCACCACTCCCCCCGGCATCGGCGGGGACGGCGCCGGTGACCCGTACTACGCGACGGACGGCAACACCGGCTACGACGTGGACCGGTACGACGTCGCCATCAGCTACGACCCGGCGACGAAGAAGCTGGACGGCAAGGCGACGATCACCGCCAAGGCGACCGAGGACCTCACCCGGTTCAACCTCGACCTGCACAAGCTGACGGTCAGCGAGGTGCGCGTGGGCGACCAGTCGGCGAAGTTCTCCCAGGAGGGCGAGCACGAGCTGGTGATCACGCCCGCCGCGACGCTGGCGGCGAACCAGCCGTTCACCGTGGTCGTGGCGTACGCGGGCGAGCCGCAAGCGTTCGACGACAAGGCGCTGGGCACGAGCGGGTGGCAGATCTCCGCGTCCGGCGGGGCGTTCGCGGCCGGGGAGCCGCACTCGGCGACGGCGTGGTTCCCGGCCAACGACACCCCCAAGGACAAGGCGAAGTTCACCCTCGCCGCGCGCGTCCCCAACGGCTGGTCGGTGATCTCGAACGGCCGGGAGGGCGCGTCGGCCAGCGCGGACGGCTGGACCACGTTCAACTGGACCGAGGACACCCCGCTGGCGACGTACCTGGCGACCGTGGCGATCGACAAGTGGCAGTTCGAGCGGTCGGAGCTGCCGGGCGGCACGAAGATCGTCAACGCCTACGCGCCCGGCGCGGAGGGCAAGAAGGCGCAGCAGAACAAGCTGCCGGAGATCCTCGCGTTCCTGTCGGAGAAGTTCGGGCCGTACCCGTTCGACGAGGCCGGTGGCATCTACCTGTCGGACAACATCGGGTTCTCGCTGGAGACGCAGACCCGGCCGATCTACGCGCAGTGGGCCGACCTGGAGACCGTGGTCCACGAGAACGCGCACCAGTGGTTCGGCGACTCGGTGTCGGTGTCGACGTGGGCGGACATCTGCCTGAACGAGTGCTTCGCGAGCTACTCGCAATGGCTGTGGGCCGAGGCCAAGGAAGGCGCGAACCTCGACGACCGGTACCGCGCCGAGATCGAGAAGCGCAAGGACAACGACGGCTACTGGGGCAACAAGCTCTACGACATGGGGCGCGGCAACGAGTTCCGCGGCGTGTACGACAAGGGCATCCTCGCGCTGCACGCGCTGCGCAGGCAGATCGGCGACCCGGCGTTCGACCAGGTCCTGAAGGGCTGGACGTCGCAGCACAAGGACGGCAACGCGACGTGGCCGGAGTTCGAGCAGCACGTGGAGAAGATCGCCGGACAGGACCTGAAGGGGTTCTTCGCGGCGTGGTTCCGGGGTGACCAGCGTCCCTCGGACGAGTACCTGCTGCCGGGCACGCTGCGCCGATAAGGTGGAGCGCATGGCAGTCGTGAAGATCAACGCGATCAAGGTCCCCGAGGGCGCGGGCCCCGAGCTGGAGAAGCGGTTCGCCGCCCGACTGGGCACGGTGGACCAGTCCCCCGGCTTCCTGGGCTTCGAACTGCTCCGCCCCGTCCAGGGTGACGACCGGTACTTCGTCTACACCCGCTGGGAGACCGACGAGGACTTCGAGAACTGGAAGAACGGCGGCGCTCGCGAGGCCCACGCAGGGGAGCGCGCGAAGCCGGTGGCCAGCGGGGCTGACCTGCTGGAGTTCGAGGTCGTGCTCAGCTCCACCCCGCACAAGGATGCTTGAGCAGGCAGCCGAGCTGCTCGCCCGCGCCGACGCGGTCCTGATCTGCGCCGGTGCGGGCATGGGGGTCGACTCCGGTCTGCCGGATTTTCGCGGGGACCAGGGGTTTTGGCAGGCGTACCCGCCTTACGAGCGGCTCGGCCTGAGCTTCGTCGAACTGGCCGATCCGGTGCACTTCGCTGATGATCCGGGGTTGGCTTGGGGGTTCTACGGGCACCGGATGCACCTGTACCGCGACACCGTGCCGCATGTGGGGTTTGATCTTCTGCGCGGGTGGGGGGCGGAGCAGAGGGTGTTCACGTCCAATGTGGACGGGCAGTTCCAGCGGGCCGGGTTCGTGGACGTGGCCGAGGTGCACGGGTCTATCCATCATCTTCAGTGCGTGGAGCCTTGTAGCGAGGACATTTGGGCTGCGGATTCGTTGTCCGTGGTGGTGGATGTGGAGACGATGCGTGCGGTGGGGCCGTTGCCTCGGTGTCGGAACTGTGGGGGGTTGGCGCGGCCCAACATCCTGATGTTCGGGGATTACGGGTGGGTCGGGGCGCGTAGTCAGGTGGCGTTGGATTCGTTGGCGGCTTGGCGGCGGGGGTTGCGCGGGAAGTCGCTGGTGGTTGTGGAGATCGGTGCTGGTAGCGCTATTCCTACGGTGCGGCGGCAGGCTGAACTGGCCAGTGCGGCTCGTGGGGCGTTGATCCGGATCAATCCTCGGGAGCCTGAGGTGCGGCACGGGCGTGGGGTGTCGTTGGCGATGGGGGCGGCTGAGGCGCTTACGGAGCTGGCACGACGAACTGGGTGACCACGGCTCGGTGGTCTGAGCCGGGGATGGTGATGGTGGCGTAGGTGTCCACCGGGCAGCGGTTGTCGACCAGGACGTGGTCGATGGTGACCGGGGGTGGCCAGAAGGTGGTTGCCGGCCAGGTTGGAGCCAGGCCCGCGCCTGTTTCGTCTGCGGCGTCGACGTAGCCGTTGAGGAGGAGTCTGCGGAGGCCCACGTGGTCGAGGGTGGCGTTGAAGTCGCCCGCGAGGATTCTGGGTGGGCCGTTGAGGTCTCGGGTGGGGAGGCCCGCCAGTTCTCGCTGCCAGGTTTCCGGGCCCTCGGGTGCTGTCGGGGGGAGGGTGTGGACGGCGATGACCTCGATGTCCTGTTTGCCTGGGAGGTCTACGAGGGCGGCCGGTTGGCGCATCGTGGCTGGTGGGGTGAGGGATTTCGCCGTCAGGGGGTAGCGGGAGGCGATGCCGGAGCCACTGGCGGTTGGGTCGGCTTGGAACACGCGGTTGGGGAGTAGGTCTCGGAGTCCTGCGTTGTCCAGGGCTGTCACGGCTTGGGTCGTGAGTTCCTGGAGGGTGAGGACGTCCACCTGGTTGTTGCGGATGGCGTTCACGATCGCCGTTGGGTTGGCTTGGCCTGCGAGCATGTTGATGGACATCACTCGGAGGGCGGTGCCTACGCCGTTGGGGCGGGAGTCTGGGAAGGCTCTGGGTGCTACTGCTGCTACGAGTACGACGGCTACCAGGAGCACTACTGTGCCTGCTGCCCAGCGGCGGAGGAGGAGAGCCAGGCAGCCCAGGATGACGCCGGCGGCGGTGGTGTACGGGGTGAGGGCTGTGGTGGCGATCATGTAGCGGGTGCCGTCGATGCCCAGCAGCCTGAGGCCTGCTGCCAGGAGGAACGCGATGGTCAGCAGGACGATGAACGCCGACATCGCGCCGCCGCCTACGCGTCGTCGTTTTCGGACTTCGGTGTCGACCACGTTGTCAGTGTGCCTGAAAGGTGTGGGCTGCGTGGGCGTTGTGGGCTAACCCCCGATTGCGCCAATTATCCCACCCTTTTTCGTCTTGTCAAGGCTGGAAAGACGCCTTGACAAGACGAAAAAGGGTGGGGGCGACAAAACAATAG